>CBFHXE010000013.1:0-46000 GCA_965659715.1 uncultured Paracoccaceae bacterium
CGGTGATTGCCATCACGGCGATCTACGCTCTTGAGGTTCTGGTATCGTTTATCCAGGCCTATGTTTTTGCAATTCTGACGTGCGTCTATCTTAAAGACGCGCTTCATCCTCATCACTAACTGTAATCAACACGAACTAACGACTATCTAAGGAGAAAGCCAATGGAAGGCGATATCGTACAAATGGGTGCCTATATAGGTGCAGGTCTGGCATGTACAGGAATGGGCGGCGCGGCCGTCGGTGTGGGCCATGTGGTCGGCAACTTCCTCTCAGGTGCCCTGAGAAACCCATCCGCTGCAGCGGGCCAAACAGCGACCATGTTTATTGGTATCGCATTTGCAGAAGCACTAGGCATCTTTTCGTTCCTGGTTGCTCTGCTGCTTATGTTTGCCGTATAATTCACCGCGGAAATACTCCTATGGGCGGGTAAGCATGCAGATTGCTTATCCGCATCCCTCA
This sequence comes from uncultured Paracoccaceae bacterium, assembly GCA_965659715.1. Lineage (GTDB taxonomy): Bacteria > Pseudomonadota > Alphaproteobacteria > Rhodobacterales > Rhodobacteraceae > CABZJG01. The sequence goes on from CBFHXE010000013.1 coordinate 460, forward strand.
GGTTCCGACGGAGGACAAGATGGCATCCAATACAACAGAAGCCGCAGGACACGCAGCTGACGCCTCTGCCCCGGGTATGCCGCAGCTGGACTTTTCGACCTTTGGCAACCAGATTTTCTGGCTGGTCGTTACGCTTGTCGTGATCTACCTTATCCTGTCGCGCATCGCTTTGCCGCGGATCGCAGCAGTTCTGGCTGAGCGTCAGGGGACAATATCGCATGATATTGCCGCCGCAGATGAGCTAAAATCCAAAGCAGCAGCTGCGGAAGAGGCTTATAACAAAGCGCTTGCTGATGCCCGTGTGGAAGCCGCGCGGATCACAGAGGCCACCAAAGCCGAGATCAAAGCCGAACTTCAGACCGCGATAGATGAAGCTGATGCGAAAATAGCTGAAAGAGCCGCCGCAAGCGAGGCGGCGATTGTAGAAATTCGTGCCAGTGCTTTGGACAGCGTCGACGAAGTTGCCAAAGCGACCGCTGCGGAATTGGTCAGCGCGCTGGGCGGCAAAGCCGAGACCAAAAAGATCAACGCGGCTGTGACCGAGCAGTTGAAAGGATAAATTGATGCGCTTTCTAGCTCCCTTTATTGCCCTGATGGTGGCCAGCCCCGCGCTGGCAGCATCCGGCCCTTTCATATCGCTCAAAAACACCAACTTCATTGTGCTTTTGGCGTTCATCCTCTTCATTCTGGTGCTGTTCTATTACAAAGTACCATCAATGCTGGGCGGTATGCTTGATAAGCGTGCTGAAGGCATCAAATCCGAATTGGATCAGGCGCGCGAGCTGCGCGAAGAAGCCCAGAGCATTCTGGCCTCTTACGAGCGCAAGCAAAAAGAAGTGCAAGAGCAAGCCGACCGGATTGTCGAAAGCGCCCGCAAAGATGCGCAGGCCGCCGCCGAACAAGCCAAGGAAGACCTGCGAGCTTCGGTTGCGCGCCGTATGGCAGCCGCAGAAGAGCAGATCAGCTCAGCCCAAGCCTCGGTTGAAAGAGAAGTGCGCGACAAAGCGATTGGTGTGGCCATTGCGGCTGCGCGCGACGTGATCGCAGCGCAAATGACAGCAGCTAGCGCCAACAAGTTGATCGACGGCGCAATCTCCGAGGTGGACGCCAAGCTGCACTAAGCTGGCTTTATCTTTACTCACAGATCAAAAAGGCCCGGGAATTGTCCCGAGCCTTTTGCTTTTTATCGAAAAGATGTGGTTGCGCTTTGGGCGGTATCGCATATGCAGCGAAACACAGCAGACGTAACCTGCTCTATTCGGGGTTAGCGTTTGCCGTAATAAAGCCCAACCACATGTTCGGCTTGGGCGAAGAACAGCCAGCGCGACACGAAAAGCCCCGCCACATGGGCAATCACGGCCACCAGTGCAATCCAATGGGTGAATGGTATTGATAGCAGCGCTACAGGCATTCCGATCATCAAAACAAGCGCTATAAAGCGCAGCTTTGAGGCATGCTTGCGGCCGACCACATGGACAAATTCCTTCAGCAGATAGTTGGTGCCGGTATGCGGCGGCTCAAACGCGCGCACAGTACCGGTTTCGCCAAGTCCGGTGGCAGTGGCCAGCGATGTACCGCTTTGCGCCAAAGCCCGATCACCGGTAATCCAGTAGGCCACCTGTACAATGCCGGCCGCCATCAGCAGCATCAAGGCGGAGCTGATCTGACCAGACAGCAGCCCGCCGCCGGCCAAAGACAGGGTTAGAAACAAAAGCGGCGTTAGTCTGGTGTTCCAGCGCGGCACTGTTTTTAATTGCCCGTATATCATTGAAGTGGCAAACACCGTGGCCAATGACAAAAGCGCACCGAGCCAGCCCAAAGGCGCCACGGCCACGCCAAAAAAGACAAGGCCTGCCCCGTAAGCGGCCATCACCAGCAGCGCGCCAACGGAAAGCCACGCTTCACGGCTGAGCCAGCTGGTTTTCCATTGGGTGAAAGCTTTCAGCGCACGCTCTGGATGACCGAGGTGAAAGGTTGAGGCCAAAAGCCCGCCCACTGCGAGCAAATAGGCGATGGCAAAAAACACGAAAGCCACAAGGCCGGTGGGCGCGGGCATACCTAAACCAAGGAAGGTCAAAAGCCCAAAGCCAAGGCCGGACAGAGATGTAAATATAATGACAGAGGGGGCCGGATGCATCAGGGGGTCTCCAGTGTTTTGTCAAGCCAGGCCATAAAGCCCTTGGATTCTTTGGCAACCGGTTCCAGCAACGGGGCCAGAATATCAATCTCTCCGATCTGATCTTTGGGCCGCGGAGGCAGGTATTTGTTCACCGGTTTGGTTCCTTGTTCCGGCATAAGGTCCATCCCCCCACGCTCGGCCGTTAGAACGCTAACGTTACTTTCAGGATCTGCAAAGTCCCCAAAGTGCCGCGCCCCGGCAGGGCAGGTGCGCACACAGGCCGGCTCGCGGTCTTCTTCGGGCAGGTTTTCATTGTAAATCCGGTCCACACAAAGCGTGCATTTTTTCATCACCCCTTCTGCGGCATCAAGCTCGCGGGCGCCGTAGGGGCAAGCCCAAGCGCAAAGCCCACAGCCAATGCAATCGCTTTCATTGACAAGAACAATACCGTCCTCGACCCGCTTGTAACTGGCGCCGGTCGGGCAGACAGTGACGCAGGGGGCGTCTTCACAATGCAGACAGGATTTCGGAAAATGCACCAGCTGTGCAGCACCTTCGGGCGGCTGCACCTCATAAGAATGCACACGGTTTAAAAATGTGCCGCTTGGATTGGCGCCATAGGCGCTTTGATCGCTGAGCGGTGCGCCATAGTTTTCCGTATTCCACCCTTTGCAGCTGATCACACAGGCGTGACAGCCGACACAGGTATCAAGATCAATTACCAATCCTAGCTTGCGGTCCGTTTTTGCTGGCAGTTCGGTCATTTCCCTACCTTCCACTTCAATGTGTCCGGGCCTTGTCCCACAGGGGAAACAAGAGTGTCAAAACTTGGCTGGCTTTCTGGCCAGGCAGAGGCCTTTTCAATCTTGACCCGAAGGTCAAACCACGCGGCCTGACCGGTGATCGGGTCTGAATTGGCCCAGCGCAAACCGTCGCCTTTGGGCGGCAAAAGCTCATGGATCAGATGATTGAGCAAAAAGCCTTTGGTCGCCTCGGGGGCTTTTTCATCAAGCGCCCATGCGCCTTTGCGCTTACCGATCGCATTCCATGTCCAGACGGTATTTTCATTCAGGGCCGCCATTTCCATCACTGGAACTGTAATCTCGCCATGCGCCGAGCTGACTTTGGCCCAGTCTCCATCGCGCAAATCATGTGCGCGCATCAGTTTGGTGGGCAAATAGAGGGGGTTCACCCCGTGGATTTGGCGCAGCCAAGCATTTTGCGTGCCCCAGCTGTGGTACATGGCCATTGGCCGCTGGGTCAGTGCATGAACGGGGTATTCGTCGGGGTCGACATGACTGTCTTCAAAGGGTGGATACCAGATTGGCAAGGGATCGAGGGTTGATTTAATCCGCTCGCGCAGATGATCGGGGGGCTGACGATCGCCATGGCCTTCTGCGGCGCGTTGGAATTTGCGCATCGGTTCGACATAAAGCTGAAACAGATAGGGCTGCGGGCTGTCGTATAGCCCTATGTCCACTGCCCAGTCCTGATAGGCTGCATTCCAAGGCTTGTAATAGTTTGCCCCGGCTGGAATATGTTCAACAAAGAAGCCGCCATTTTCAATATAGCGGTCAAGCTGTTCAGAGTTTACATCACCGCGCCCGCTTTGGCTGCCATCACCGCGAAATCCGGCCAGAGGCCCGATCCCCGGTTTGCGGATATGATTAACGATGTAATCGGCATAATCATCATATTTCTGGCTGCCGTCTTCATTGACAAAGCCCGGCAAACCTAGCCGTGCGCCCAGATCGCATAGCACTGACTGAAATCCGCGCACATCGCGGTCCGGCTCAATCACCGGCCAGCGGATTGCATCTGCTGCGGCATCGGCTTCGCAAATTGGCCGATCAAGCAGGCTGATACAGTCGTGCCGTTCAAGATAGGTGGTATCGGGCAGGACCAGATCGGCATAGGCCACCATTTCGGACGAGTAGGCATCCGAATAGATGATGTTCGGGATCACATAATTGCCGCTCTCATCCGTATCGGTGAGCATATCGATCACGCCGCTTGTATTCATCGAGCTGTTCCATGACATGTTGGCCATATACATGAACAGCGTGTCGATTTTATAGGGATCACCGGCGTGGGCGTTTGAGATCACCATATGCATGAGCCCATGGGCCGACATGGGGTTTTCCCACGTGAACGCCTTATCAATGCGGGCCGGGCTGCCGTCGTCTTTGAGTGCCAGATCCTCGGGTCCATGCACAAAGCCCAGATGTGGGCCATCAAGCGGCGCGCCGGGCGTCACTTTGCAATGCGGCTTTGGATGAATTTCAGCCGGTTTTGGGTAGGGCGGCTTAAAACGAAAGCCGCCGGGCACTTCGACCGTGCCAAGGAGTATTTGCAGGATATGCAGGGCGCGGCAGGTTTGAAAGCCGTTGGAATGGGCCGAGATGCCGCGCATGGAATGAAAGCTCACCGGGCGGCCAACCATTTTTTCATGTTGCTCACCGCGAAAATCTGTCCAAGGCTGATCCAGCTCAAAGGCTTCTTCAAAGGCTACACGGGCAAGCTCGGCCGCAATCGCGCGGATTTTGCCAGCAGAAATACCGGTCTTTTCGCTGACCGCTTCGGGGGCGTATTGGGGGTCGAGATAGCGCTCGATCATATGTTGAAAGACACTGCGATGGGTTTGCGCCCCGTCACTATGCGTGCCCCGAAGGTCAGGGCGAACGCCTTTCTGGTCAAAGGCTGTCAACGCGCCGGTCACGCGGTCAATCACCAGCTGTTCGCCATCGCCGTCACGCAGCAACAAACCGGTTTCTGAATCCACTAAAACGGGGGCGTTGGTGTATTGCGCCAGATAGTTCAGATCAATTTTACCGGCTTTCAGCAGCTCATGCACCAGCGCCAGAATAAACAGCCCATCGGTGCCCGGGGTAATCCCCACCCAATCGTCGGCGACCGCATTATAGCCCGAGCGAATGGGATTAACGCCGATCACCTTGGCGCCGCGGGCTTTTATTTTACCGATGCCCATTTTAATCGGATTGCTGTCGTGATCTTCTGCCACGCCAAACAGCATGAAAAGCTTGGTGTGATCCCAGTCGGGCTGGCCGAATTCCCAAAACGCCCCGCCCATGGTGTAAATGCCCGCAGCCGCCATATTCACGCTGCAAAATCCGCCATGCGCGGCATAATTGGGGGTGCCAAAATTCTGCGCCCAGAAACTGGTAAAGGACTGTGACTGATCACGGCCTGTAAAGAACGCCAGCTTTTCGGGGTTTTTTTCACGCACCGGCTTGAGCAAGCCGACCGCCATATCAAGCGCTTCGTCCCAGCTGATTTCTTCAAACTGGCCTGAGCCGCGTGGGCCGACCCGTTTGAGCGGGGCGCGCAACCGCGAGGGGGCATTAACCTGCATGATGCCGGCGCTGCCTTTGGCGCATAGAACGCCTTGGTTGACCGGGTGATCGCGGTTACCTTCGATATAGGCAACTTGTCCTTCTTTCATATGGACATTTATGCCGCACCGGCAGGCGCACATGTAACAGGTTGTTTTGCGTATCTCGTCTGACACTTTTGGCGAAGTGTCTAAAGATGGCTGTGATTTCATCAGTTTATGCTCCCAAGATCCTTTTCGGATTCATATTCCCATCCGCACCAATCCCGTAAGTGCAAGGCCAATCAAAAGCAAAAGGCAAAAGGGACGATAGAAGGGTTCTAGCTTTGAAATAAAGAATTTTTTCCCCAAGTACACCCCCAATGTGGCGGGAATTGCGAGAATTACGCCGCGTAGTGCCGCACGCTGATCCATGACTCCATAGGCAATCAAAATCAGTAGAGAAATAGCACCGGACAAGAATAAAAACACCACCAGTGTGGCGCGCATCTGGCGCGCTGGCTCTTGGCTGACAAGAACGTAAAGCGCCACCACCATACCGCCGATACTGGCCAGTCCGGTGGCGATACCAGCGCACACGCCAACCCCCAAGTGCCCTTTTGGATTGGCCAGAAAATCTAGCTTTATCTTACCTAAAAGTAAGGCTGCCAAAGTGGCGATACAGCCCAGCGCAATGGCTTGGGACAGGGCCACCGACACATGGGTGGTTAGATATAGCCCAAGCGGAAGCCCAAGGCTCGAGCCAACAACAAGCGTGATCGCCAAGCGTCGATCTGCGTCCTTCCAGCCGCCGCGGATCATCATCAATCCAGCGCATAGCTCAAGCCACCAGCATACGGGTATAAGCTCGATGGGTGGAATAATCAGCGCTGCTGATGCCATCACCAGCGCCGAGAACGCAAATCCGGAAAACCCGCGCACAATCCCCGCCAGCAGACAAATCAAGGCGACAATCCAAAACTGATTTTCCGAAAGGCTAAGCAATGAGGTCATTAGGCTTTGCGCCCGTAAAAAGCCATTATAATGCGCTCAGATGTTGCATCACCGTGACGGCAATCATTTGCAGCACATCTTGGCTTGTGCAGCCGCGTGACAGATCATTGGCCGGTTTTGCCAAGCCCTGCAAGATCGGGCCAATTGCGGTGGCACCGCCCATGCGCTGGGTGATTTTATAGCCAATGTTGCCCGCGTCCAAATTGGGAAATACCATCACATTGGCCGCGCCTGCCACCTGTGATCCGGGGGCTTTGGCCGCCCCGACACCTGCATCAAAAGCGGCATCAAACTGTAGCTCGCCATCAATGGGCAAAGAGGGATGCGCTTTTCGGGCCAGCTCGGTTGCCTGCTGCACTTTATTAACGGACGAATGCGCTGCGCTTCCTTTGGTGGAAAACGACAGCATCGCCACCTTTGGCTCTTGTTGCAGAAGATCGCGGCAGGACTGCGCCGCCATTGCCGCTATCTCGGCAAGCTCATGCGCATCCGGATCAATCACCAAGCCGCAGTCCGAATAAACCATGGCCTGACTTTGCGGCGGAAACATCAAAAAACAGCTCGAAACCAAGGCTGTGCCTTTGGCTTTGCCGATGACTTGAAGCGCCGCGCGCACCACGTTGGATGTGGTTTCAACTGCGCCGCCAACAGTGCCGTGGGCGCGGCCAAGATGCATCAAAAGGGCCGCATATATCAGCGGCTCTTGCACCGCGGTTGTGGACTCTTGGGGCGTTATGCCTTTGTGTTTGCGCAGCTGATAAAACGCATCGGCTAAGGTAGCGCTAAGATCAGATCCCGCAGGATCATGGATCGCCATGCTCCCGCTTTCGCACCCGCCTGCCGCAGTGAGGGCGCGGCGCACATCAGCGCGTGGACCAATAAGAATGATGTCGGCAATTTTAGCGGCTTCAGCCGCAAGCGCGCCGGCAACCACACGGGGGTCGCTGCCTTCGCTTAGGGCTATAATTGGGCGCGCAGCGGAAGCCAGCTTGGCCACCTGCGCTGCGGCCAAAGCCGCAGGCAGGGTGCCACTGTTTTGCGCTGCGTTCATTTTTATCCGACCTGTTGCACACGCATGTCGGATGCTGAGATACCAGCCACTGCAACAGGCTTTTTCATCGCATCACGGCGGAACGGCTCGCCCAGCTCTTGGTTGATCATGGCCTCAATCAAAGTGGTTTTGCCGTTTTTCATCTGATCCGTGATGGCCGTGTTCAGCGCATCGCGCAACTCGTCCATTGTGTGTGCCTGCACCCCTTGCAAGCCGCAAGCCTTGGCAATGCCAGCATAAGAGACTTGGGTGTCCAGTTCTGTGCCGACAAAATTGTCATCATACCAGAGGGTTGAGTTACGCTTTTCGGCGCCCCATTGGTAATTGCGGAACACGATCATTGTGATGGGCGGCCATTCCGAGCGGCCAATGGCCGTCAATTCGGTGACCGCAATGCCAAAGGCGCCATCGCCGGCAAAGCCCACAACAGGCGTATCAGGGCAGCCGATTTTGGCGCCGATGATGGCAGGCAAACCATAGCCGCAGGGGCCAAAAAGCCCGGGAGCAAGATATTTGCGCCCTGTTTCAAAGGTAGGATAAGCATTGCCGATCGCACAGTTGTTGCCGATGTCCGAGCTGATAATGGCCTCTTTGGGCAGAGCGCTTTGAATGGCGCGCCATGCCATGCGGGGGCTCATCCAGTCGGGCTTGTCGTCCCGTGCCCGCTGGTTCCAAGTGGTGCCCGGATCATCATCTTCGTGATCCATGCTCGACAGCTGCTGCGCCCATTGGGATTTGGTTTGCGCAATGGCCGCTTTACGCTCGGTGCGGCCGCTATCACCGGCACTGTCTGAAAGTCGGTTGAGCAATGAATTTGCCACTTGTTTGGCGTCACCAATGATACCAACAGACACTTTTTTGGTCAGCCCAATGCGGTCGGGGTTGATATCAACCTGAATGATCTGGGCGTCTTTGGGCCAGTAATCAATTCCGTAACCGGGCAGGGTGGAAAACGGATTAAGCCGTGTGCCCAGACACAGCACCACATCCGCTTGCGAAATCAGGTCCATACCAGCCTTGGATCCGTTATAGCCCAGAGGTCCAGCAAAAAGCGGATGCGAGCCGGGGAAGGCGTCATTGTGCTGATAGCCAACACAGACCGGTGCATCCAGACGCTCGGCCAGTTTCATAGTGTCGCCGATGGCATCCGCCAGCACGACACCTGCGCCGTTTAGGATCACCGGATTTTTTGCACTGCTGAGCAGATCAGCAGCTTGTTGCAATGCGCTTTCACCGCCGGCTGGCCGCTCATAGTCGATCATTTCGGGCAGATCGATATCAATCACTTGGGTCCAGTAATCGCGTGGCATGTTAATTTGCGCCGGCGCCGAGGCGCGTTTTGCATTGGCAATAACCCGGTTGAGAACCTCTGCCACCCGCGATGGATCGCGCACCTCTTCTTGATAGGCGACCATATCTTTGAAAAGCGCCATCTGCTCGACTTCCTGAAAGCCGCCCTGACCGATGGTTTTATTGGCGGCTTGCGGGGTGACCAACAGCAGCGGTGTATGGTTCCAATAAGCGGTTTTTACTGCGGTGACGAAATTGGTAATCCCGGGGCCGTTCTGGGCAATCATCATGCTCATCTTACCAGAGGCCCGTGTGTAGCCATCGGCCATCATGCCGCCAGAGCCTTCATGTGCACAGTCCCAGAACGTAATGCCGGCTTGGGGGAAAAGATCGGAAATCGGCATAAAGGCAGAACCGATAATCCCAAAGGCATGCTCAATGCCATGCATTTGCAGGGTTTTTACAAAAGCTTCTTCTGTGGTCATTTTCATTGGCTGAGGTCTCCTGAAAGCACAAATTAGAAAGCGCTCCCGTAGCGCCGTTATTTTGTTCAGGTTTTAGGCCCTAGGGCAGCGCATCGTTAGGGCCAGATCGCAAGTCAGCATATAGCCAGATCACCCTATTGCTGTCGCTATTTTCTCAATACCTTGGGCAATACGATCAGTGGGAATTGAAGAATACGCCAGCCGGTAAAATTCGCGGGGCGCAGTGGAACCGGCAAAAAATTTATGTCCCGGCTCGATCAGAATACTGTCGTTGCGCAGCCGAACCGCCAGCTCTGCGGTATCGGTACCTTTGGGCGCTTGCATCCAAAACGACGAGCCGCCATGCGAGCCCTTTCCGGCTATTTTCAAGCCGCAGTTTTGGATCGCTTGCTCCATAACGGCGCTGCGTTTCTGATAGGTTTTGCCCATCCGTTTGATCAGGGAATTGTAATGCCCAAGGCTCAAAAAATAGGCTGCAGTGCGTTGAATATGACCGGGGGGGTGGCGCAGCACGCTGGCGCGCAGCGCGCGGGCTTCTTTGATAAAGGGGGCTGAGCCAACAAGATAACCAAGCCGCAGCCCCGGGAACAGAGATTTTGAAAACGAGCCGACGTAAATCACCCGCCCGTCCTGATCGAGCGATTTCAGCGCCGGGGAGGGTGGCTTTAAAAAGGACATCTCAAACTCGTAGTCATCCTCGATAATCAGCGCGTCCAATTCACGGGCGCGGTCCAGCAGATCCTTGCGCCGTGCCAGTGGCATCGTAGCCGTGGTGGGACATTGATGGCTTGGGGTGGCGAAAATGACATTACTTTCGGGGGGGATATCATCTGGCGGCAGGCCAAAATCATCTACATCAATTGCGGTAATATGGCAGCGGGACTGGTGCAAAATACCACGCAGCGCCGGATAGCATGGGTTTTCTATCACCGCAGTACGCCGCTGTGTAAGCAGCACCTGAGTGGCCAGCCAAAGGGCATTTTGCGCACCAAGCGTGACCAAGATTTCATCGGTGCCTGCTATAATTCCGCGCCGGGGCAATGTGTGACGGGCAATAAATTCAAGCAGTTGCGGGTCATCGCGATCAAAGTAATCTGCTGTTAATGCCGGAAAATCCTTTGCCCCCAAGGCCTGTAAAGCACAGAGGCGCCAATTGGCATGGTCAAACAGCGTGGGATCAGTTTGGCCATAGATAAAAGGGTATCGATACTGCGCCCAGTCTTCCGGTTTGTCGAGCCAGCTGTCATCATAAAACCGCTGCCCAAGTGCGCGGTTCCAATCCACGCGGTCTTCTGTTTGCGGGCGTTGGTCAAATTTGGGCGGCTCCGGTGCGTTTGGAGAGACAAAATAGCCCGAGCGGCCTTTGGAAATCAGGTAATCATTGGCCAGAAGTTCGGTATAGGCCAGTGTCACAGTAATCCTGCTGACCCCAAGATGCGCGGCAAGCCGCCGTGTCGAGGGCAGCTTTTCGCCCTGCAGAAAGCGGCCAGACAGTATCCCATTGGCAATCATCTGCTGGATGCGAGCTTGCAGTGTGCCCAAGGTGTTGGCTTCTAGGAAAAATGTTTCAATGGGTATGGCCATAGGGACAACTTAAACTGGCTCTATGGGTTTGGCAAACTGGTATTATTCCAAAAGGCCTGGACAGCTGGGACAATATTGCAGTGGAAAAATTGAAGCCTCCGATTTGTGATCACATCACACCGGAGGCTTTTATCACCCGAAATAGCCCTGACCATTTTTTGGCGTGGAAGGATACACCAAAAAGTCAGCGTTTTAACCGCCAAAGACGCGCGTAAGCGCCTGGTCCACGGCATCGGTGATATGATCAATGTCATCCGCGCTCGAGATGAGCGCCGGACTAAAGCAAAGCGTGTTGTTGAGCCCCGGCAAAGAGCGATTGGTGGCGCCGATGATCACACCTTGCGCCATACAGTCGGCGACCACAGCCTGAACCTGTTTTTCTGGCGCCGGCTCTTTGCTGGCGCGGTCGCTGACCAGTTCGGCCCCGCAGAACAGCCCTTTGCCGCGCACGTGACCAATGATGGTATGCTTTTCCGAGAGCGCATTGAGGTTTTCAATCATCCGAGCGCCCATTGCCAATGTGTTGTCCAGCAACCCCTCGTCTTCGATGATCCGCATATTTTCAATCGCCGCCGCCGGCCCTGCTGTGCAGCCGCCAAAGGTTGATATATCGCGGAAGTAATTCATCGGATCGCTGGCATCGTCTTTGAACATGTCAAAAACGTCATCTGTCGTGACCAGACAGGCAATCGCCGCATAGCCCGAAGCCACGCCTTTGGCCATGGTGACCATATCCGGCTTGACGCCATAATTTTGATAGCCAAACCATGTGCCGGTCCGGCCAACACCGCAAACCACTTCATCAATATGTAGCAGGATATCGTATTTTTTGCAGATCTCCTGAACCCGCTCCCAATAACCTTCGGGCGGGGTGATGACACCGCCGCCTGCCGTCACTGGCTCAAGACAAAGAGCGCCGACTGTATCGGGGCCCTCGGCCAAGATCACCTCTTCGATCGCATCGGCGGCGCGCTTGCCGTAGGCTTCGCCGGTGAGATCCCACTGGGCACGATATTCTAGACAATGGGGCACGCGAATGAAGCCGGGCGCGAAAGGACCGTATTGCGCATTGCGTTCATCCTGACCACCGGCGGAAAGCGCGCCGATTGTGGTGCCATGATAGTCACGGTCACGATACAGAATTTTGTGTTTTTTTCCGCCGTAGCGCTTGTGGGCAATCTGGCGCACCATTTTAAACGCTTTTTCATTCGCCTCAGAGCCTGAGTTGCAATAATAAACCCGGTGCAGTCCCGGCATTTTATCAATCAGCTGTTCGGCAAAGGTGGCGCCGGGGATCGAGCCGGCCGAGCCGGCAAAGTAATTCAGCTTGACCAGTTGGTCGCGCACTGCGTTCGCGATGCTTTCGCGGCCATAGCCAACATTTACCGTCCAGACACCGCCGGACACCCCATCCAGATGCTCTTTTCCGTTCTGGTCCCAAACCCGCATCCCTTTGCCTTCGACAATGATCCTTGGCTCGCCGGTTTCAAACGGCTTGTGCTGAATTAGGTGATGCCAAATATGATCTCGGTCTGCATCGACAATTTTTGACAGGTCGTTTTCACGAATGTTGCCGTCCATTTATTCATCCTTAAGTTGTGGCAGGAGTGCAATAGGCCTGCGCATAGAATCTTTGAACCTAGTCAAGCCTATTATTTGCACTTCCCGATAGGTCCAGATTTATATTAGATTTAAGTCCAAAATATTGAGATTTTCGATGATTTATGCTGGAAAATATGATTAAATAATTGGATTCTAATAATAAAAATAAAACACTAATTTCCAATTATGCCTCAAAAGGGATGTTCAAAATGGTCAATGCTGAAAATAATCGTTGATCGGAATCATCTTATCGGGTCGGATTGCAAAGCAGGCTTGCCCCGATGGTGGCGAGCACAGAAATTCTGCCCTGTTGGCAGAAGGAAGGCGCCTCAATTATGAGGCAAACAACGGGAGTATATAAATGTCGATTAAATCGAAACTAATGGGCGCTGTTGCCGGCACCACCATGGCGCTCAGCGCGCAGGCTGCGTTTGCCGGTGGACATGGCGAAATCACTGTGGCCTATTTCCTCGAGTGGCCAATGCCATTTGAGTATGCAAAGCAAATGGGCACTTATGACGAAGAGCTTGGCGTCAAAGTGAACTGGGTAAGCTTTGAGTCCGGTGTGAAAATGTCAGCAGCGATGGCCTCAGGTGACGTGCACCTGTCCGTTAGCCAAGGTGTTCCACCTTTCGTGGTTGCAACATCAGCCGGTCAAGACTTGCAAATTCTGGATGTGGCTGTGAGCTACGCGGACAACGACAACTGTGTTGTCAGAAGCGATCTTGAAATTGACAAAGACAGCACTGCTGAATTGGCAGGCAAGAAAGTGGCTGTACCTTTGGGCACAGCGGCCCACTACGGCTTCCTCAAGCAAATGAGCCATTTTGGCGTTGATGTTGGCAGCATGGAAGTTGTGGACATGGATCCGCCGGATGGTGCCGCGGCGATTGCCCAAGGCGCTGTTGACATGTTCTGTGGCTGGGGTGGTTCGCTGCGCCGCGCCAAAGAGCACGGCAACATTCTTTTGACAGGTGCCGAAAAAACCGAGCTGGGTATTTTGGTGTTTGACGTAACTTCTGGCCCCGCGGGCTGGGTTGCCGAAAACAGCGATCTGGTTGCCAAGTTCCTGAAAGTAACAGCCGATGCCAACGCAATGTGGGCAGACTCTTCTAACCATGCAATGATGCTTCCTGCGATTGCAAAAGATGCAGGTATGGATGAGGCCGCAACTGCGGATACAATGGCGACATTTGTGTTCCCAACAGTTGACAGCCAGTTGTCTTCAACATGGCTTGGCGGCGGTGCGCAGGAATTCATGAAAGGCGTTGCAGACGTCTTTGTGAACGCCGGCAGCATCGATTCAGCACTGGATAGCTATGTTGGCAACGTCAACACAGGCCCACTGGAAGCCGCTCACGGTATGTAAGTAAACGACTGCGGGCCGGTTTGCCGGCCCGCGGGATGCGCCAATATTTCGTTTCATTTGAAATTGTCTCCACTAAAAGTAGGAAGAGAAAGGCGGCCATGTCTGGACTGTCCATCCAAAATATATCCATGCGCTTTGATTTGCCAAACGGTGATTGGGTCCAAGCGCTTAAGGATGTTACACTCGATCTAAAAGCGGGTGAATTAATGTCGGTTTTGGGCCCCTCGGGCTGCGGCAAAACCACATTGCTCAATATTGTTGCCGGCTTTCTTGCGCCAACGCAGGGTGAGATTTTACTCAATGGTGAAAAAGTTGTCGGCCCCAGCGCCGAGCGCGGCATGGTGTTTCAACAAGGCGCGCTGTTCGAATGGATGAACGTGCGCGAAAACGTCGGCTTTGGGCCACGTATGAAAGGTATAAGCGCTGCGCAAGCCCGCGAAAAGGTCGATCACCTTCTGGATGTGGTCGGGCTTCAGGATTTTAAAGATAAAGCTGTCTACGAGCTCTCGGGAGGCATGCAGCAAAGGGTTGCTTTGGCCCGCTGCTTGGCCAATGACCCCGATGTCATTTTGATGGATGAGCCGCTGGGGGCGCTTGATGCGCTGACGCGGGAAAAAATGCAGTCGCTGGTTTTGAAACTTTGGAAAGAAACCGGCAAAACAATTATTCTGATTACCCACTCGGTGGAAGAGGCTTTGCTGCTTGGCGAACGGCTTTTGGTAATGGCGCCGCGTCCGGGCCGTATTCACCGCGAATATCGTCTGCCATTTGCCGACCTTGGTGTCGATGCGGACCTGCGCGAAATTAAAAAGCACGCTGACTATGGCGAAAAACGCGAAGAGATTTTGGAAATGATCTGGAATATGGAAGAAGAGATCATGGGACGTACGGAGGCAGCGGTCTGATGGACGTACTAATCAAACTTTCCCAAGAGCTGGGCTCGATCTTGGTTATCCTAGCCTCGGCGGTGCCCTATATCGCCGGTTATATCGGCTTAATTCTTCTTACCCTCTTTGTTTGGAGGGTGGTGAAACGGCTTCTCACGCCCAAGCAGGATTTCGGCTCTTTGAAAACCGTGACATTCGGTGATGAAAGCGCTGTAAGTTCAAATTTTGCCGCCTCGGTTGTGTCCATCGTGCTAATTTTGATTTTGTGGGGGTCCTTTACCGGATCAAAGATTCTACCTTCCTTTCTTCATATGCCCGGTGCCTTTCAAGGCGAAACCGAATTTACCTATACGGCGGAAACCGATAGCGGCCTGCGCGATGATGCCACTGTTCAGGTCATTGTGCATGGTATCGGGGAAGACGTGAAATTACCCAAGATCGATCTTGGTGACGGCTTTGCCAAAAATGATGTCATGGCGGTCAAAGCCTATCGCACAAAATTGCTGAAGTGGGATAAAAACGACGATGAGAACCGCAAAATGGGCACCAAGGTTATTGCCATAAACGGCCAACCGATTGCAAAGGGCGGATCGGTCTATCTTGATGATTTGCGGGTTGCAGTGACACCTAAAGGCACATTGAATGTTGAGCCCAACAAGGGCTGGCAGATGGAACCTATCTGGCTGCCATCCCCCGAGGCGGTCTGGAGACGGCTCATCGAGATATCAACCGGAGGGTTCAAAAATTTCCCGCTGCTCGAGCATCTGGGCTTTTCACTCTTCCGGGTTGTGGTCGGATTTTTAATTGGCGCCATGGTGGGGATACCTTTGGGCTACGCCATGGGCTTGTCCGATTGGTTTCGTGGCTGGTTTGATCCGATTGTCGAGTTTATGCGGCCTGTGCCGCCGCTTGCCCTGATCCCGTTGGTGATTATATGGGCCGGTATCGGCGAGGTCGGCAAAGTGATCTTGCTGTTCCTTGCCGCGCTTTGGATTATGGCCATTGCATCCCGGGCCGGGGTGTCTGGGGTCAAGATATCCAAAGTCCATGCAGCCTATTCTCTAGGCGCGAGCAAATGGCAGATTATGCGCTATGTGATTATTCCCAACAGCCTGCCGGAAATCTTTACCGGCGCGCGGGTGGCCATGGGCGTGTGCTGGGGCACCGTGGTGGCGGCAGAGCTTGTGGCGGCGGAAAAAGGCGCTGGCATGATGATCATGGTGGCGTCAAAATTCCAGCAGACGGATATCGTTATCTTGGGCATTATCCTTATTGGGATCATCGGCTTTGGTATTGATATGCTGATGCGCTGGGCCGAGCGGATCATGGTGCCTTGGAAGGGACGCGGCTAAAGCCCGATAAATTCAAAAAGCGGCGCTCGATAGCGCCGCTTTTTGCGCTTTGAACTTAATCTTATTCTAGGTGAATTTATTGTCACGCGGGAAACCGCGCGGCGCCATTTTACCCGCGCTTGCGCGCTTCGACGTCCATTCGGCCAGTTCGGTTTCGGTGCGGGTACGGCCGGCTGGGTCAAGCCAGCTAAGCCCTGCGGCCAAATCAAATGTTGCGACATCGCTCATGCCGCCGTCTTTGTATTTTTGCAGCCGAACGCCTTTGCCGCGCCCCATTTCGGGCAGCTCAGAAAGCGCAAAGACCAGCATTTTGCGGTTTTGCCCCACAACAGCCACATGCTCACCTTGGATCGGGCTACAGCTTTTGGCGCCTACATCGCCGCGTACGTTCAGCACCTGTTTGCCGCTGCGGGTCTGGGCCAAAACATCGTCTTCAGGCACAACAAACCCGTCCCCCGCGCTTGAAGCGACAAGCAGCTTGCGTCCGGGTTTGTGGATAAAGATATCTATAATCTCGGCCTCATTGGGCAAATCCACCATCAACCTTAGTGGCTCGCCCATGCCGCGCCCGCCGGGCAGGTTGGCCGCCGACAGAGTATAGAAACGCCCATTGCTGGCAAACACAAGCAGCCGGTCGGTGGTTTCGGCATGGAAAATAAACCGCGGCCCGTCACCGTCTTTGAACTTGAGCTCGCGGCTTAGGTCGATATGTCCGGTCATCGCCCGGATCCAGCCCATCTGGCTGCAGACCACAGTGATCGGTTCACGGTCGATCATCGCCTCGATCGGAACCTCTTCGATTTCGCCGGCCTCGGTAAAGATCGTCCGCCGTGCGCCGCCCGCATAGTCTTTTCCAAAGGTTTTCTTGGTGGCTTTCAGCTGCTCGGAAATTTTGTCCCATTGCAGGTCGGTGTGATCAAGTAGATCTTGCAACTCGGCCCGTTCGAGCATCAGCGCATCGCGTTCGCGGATCAGCTCAAGCTCTTCGAGACGGCGCAGCGAGCGCAGCCGCAAATTTAAAATAGCTTCGGCCTGAAGCTCGCTTAATTCGCCTTCTTGCGTGATATCCGGCCCGATATAATCGCCCTCGTTCATGGCCCGTGGATGCGGCAAACTCCAGTCTTCGGCGATCAGTGCGGCTTTGGGGTCGTCATCATAGCGGATAATATCTATGACCCGATCAAGATTAAGAAAAGCCACCAGAAAGCCTTCGAGCACCTCAAGCCGGTGATCAATCTTATCAATCCGGTGCTGACTGCGGCGTAGCAGTACCTCGCGGCGGTGATCAAGAAAGGCTTTAAGCACCTCTTTAAGGCTGCAGACCTTGGGCGTTAGGCCATCAATGAGCACGTTCATGTTGAGCGAAAAGCGCACCTCAAGGTCCGAATTTCGAAACAGCATGCCCATCAGCACCTCGGGATCCACATTTTTCGAGCGGGGCTCAAAGATCAACCGGATATCATCGGCGCTTTCGTCGCGCACATCCCCAAGGATCGGAATTTTCTTCAGCTGGATCACTTCGGCAATTTTCTCGATCAGCTTTGATTTTTGCACCTGATAGGGAATTTCCGTGACGACAATCTGCCATTGACCACGGCCCAGGTCTTCGACGCTCCACTGGCAGCGTAAGCGGAACGATCCGCGCCCTGTGCGATAGGCACTTGCGATGGCCTCGGGGCTTTCCACAATCACCCCGCCGGTGGGAAAGTCGGGTCCGGGGATGAAATTCAGCAGCGTGTCATCACGCGCTTCGGGGGTTTTGATTAAATGCAGACAGGCATCGCAGAGCTCAGCGATGTTATGCGGCGGGATATTTGTGGCCATGCCCACGGCAATCCCGCTTGATCCATTTGCCAGCAGATTGGGAAAGCTGGCCGGCAGAACCACGGGCTCGGTGAGCGTGCCATCATAATTGTCACGAAAATCGACGGCATTTTCGTTTAGACCTTCCAGCAGTGCCTCGGCCACGGCGGTCATCCGCGCCTCGGTGTAGCGGCTGGCGGCGGGGTTATCACCGTCGATATTGCCAAAATTGCCCTGCCCGTCGACCAGCGGGTAGCGGACATTAAAATCCTGCGCCAAGCGCGCCATGGCATCGTAGATTGCAGCGTCCCCATGCGGGTGATAATTGCCCATCACATCGCCGCTAATCTTGGCTGATTTGCGAAACCCGCCGCTGGCATTGAGCTTGAGCTCGCGCATGGCATAAAGGATGCGCCGGTGCACCGGCTTAAGCCCGTCACGGGCATCGGGCAGCGCGCGGTGCATAATTGTGGAAAGCGCATAGGTTAGATAGCGCTCGCCAATGGCCCGCCGCAGGGGTTCGGCCGAAATTCCGCTCATATTGGGGTCATCAATCAAATCAGTCATAGATGATGTGATACTCGTTGCAGCAAGACAGGTAAAGCGGCCAAGAGATTAATTTCACCTCTGGCGCTTGTGGCTGAGCAGTGCAGCGCCTAAACTGGCCTCTGGTTGAAGAAATGCCGGCTGGCGGATTGGAGTTTTGGATGGCGCAAAAAACAATTTTGATCACCGGTTGCTCATCCGGTATCGGCTATGATGCAGCGCTGCGTTTGCGCGAAGAAGGATGGCGCGTATTTGCCAGTTGCCGCGCCCAAGACGACGTCGAGACATTAAAGGCGCAGGGGTTTGAAAGTCTGGTGCTTGATTATGCGGATGAGGCGAGTATTTCCGCTGCTGTGAACTTTGTGCTCAATGCGACTGATGGCCGGCTTGATGCCCTGTTTAACAATGGGGCCTTTGCCTGTCCCGGCTTAGTGGAAGATTTGCCGCGCGGCGCCCTGCGCGAAGTGTTTGAAACCAACTTGTTTGGATATCACGATCTGACGCGGCAAATCATTCCGGCTATGCGCGCGCAAGGGCATGGCCGGATTATAAATTGCTCATCGGTTCTGGGGTTTGTGCCCGCGTCGTGGCGCGGCGCTTATGTGGCCAGTAAATTCGCACTTGAAGGGCTGACCCAGACGCTGCGGCTTGAAATGCGCGACACGCCGATTGATGTGGTGCTCATCCAGCCGGGTCCGATCACCTCAAAAATCCGGCAAAACTCCATCCCGCATTTTGAAAAATGGATCGACTGGGAAGCGTCACCGCGCGCGGATCAGTACCGCAAACGGCTGATGAAGCGGCTATATGAAAGCCGCGGACCCGACCGGTATGAATTGCCGGCCAAAGCCGTCAGCGATAAATTAATTCATGCGCTAGAGGCCAAGCGCCCAAAGCCGTGTTACTATATCACAGTGCCAACCTATGCCGCCGCGGTAATGCGACGAATTTTACCGATACGGATACAGGATAGGCTGCTAAGCTAGCAGCAGGGCAAATTTATGCCTTAAAATGCGAAATCCCTTCGCTTTTGCTTTGAAGCCGACTAGATACCAGATCAGGCTGGAAAGAAGGCATAAGAATGATAGAAGATCCCCTATTTGTAATTGTCGTTGTGGCGCTTGGTGCGGTGGCAATTATCTTGATGATCGGCATTGGCGGTTTTGGACGCGGTGGCGAGTTTAATCGAAAATACGCCAATAAAATTATGCGCCTGCGCATTGCAGCCCAGTTTGTTGCGGTCGTTTTGATTTTGCTTTTTGTATTTTTCACCCGGCAAGGGGCATAAGATGGTTGTTTTGAATAAAATCTACACCAAAACCGGTGATGCTGGCGAAACCGCTCTGGGCAATGGGGTGCGCGTTGCCAAACATTCGCTGCGGGTGACAACCTATGGCACCTCGGATGAATTGAACGCTACTGTCGGAATGGCTCGTTTGCAGGCATCGGGCGAGATGGACGAAATGCTGGCCCGTATTCAAAACGATCTTTTTGATCTCGGCGCTGATCTGTGCCGGCCCGATATCGAGCGCGATGCCGAAGCAGAATATCCGCCGCTGCGCATGGTTGCTAGTCAAGTATCGCGCCTGGAAAGCGAGATTGATAAAATGAATAGCGGGCTTGAGCCGCTGCGCAGTTTTATTTTACCGGGCGGCTCACCGTTGTCTGCCCATCTGCATGTGTGCCGCACCGTGGCGCGCCGCGCCGAGCGGCTGTGCGTTGAACTGGCGACGATGGAAACCATAAACCCTCAGGCCGTAAAGTATCTCAATCGGTTGAGTGACTGGTTTTTTGTGGCTGCACGGGTCGCTAACAACAACGGTACAGATGACGTTTTATGGGTGCCCGGTGATAATAGGTGAAAAAAAGCGGGTAATTTTCATCAAACGCGACGTCCTTTAGCGCTACCGTGACGATTTTACACTGTTGTGAGGCCAAACAAGCAGATATCAATCACGCATTATTCGACTCATGGTCGCAGGTGCGGCGCAACAAAGGAGACTTACGCTCATGAAGGTATTGGTGCCTGTCAAGCGCGTGATTGACTATAACGTGAAGGTTCGCGTGAAAGCGGACGGGTCCGGTGTTGATCTGGCAAATGTAAAAATGTCGATGAACCCCTTTGACGAGATTGCTGTAGAAGAAGCGATCCGTTTGAAGGAGGCTGGCAAAGCCGATGAAGTGGTTGCTATTTCTGTGGGTGTTGAAAAGGCACAGGAAACACTACGGACTGCTCTGGCGATGGGGGCTGATCGCGCCATTTTAGTGGTTGCGGCCGATGATGTGCACACAGACATTGAACCTTTGACGGCGGCCAAAATCCTCAAGGCAGTGGTTGACGAAGAACAGCCCGGTTTGGTGCTATGCGGAAAGCAGGCCATCGACAATGATATGAATGCCACTGGCCAGATGCTTGCCGGTCTGCTGGGATGGTCGCAAGCGACCTTTGCCTCAGAGCTTGAGGTGGACGGTGATAGCGCCGTGGTCACCCGCGAAGTCGACGGCGGGCTGCAAACAATCAAGGTCAAAATGCCGGCCATTGTGACCGTGGATCTGCGGTTGAACGAGCCGCGTTATGCATCGCTTCCAAACATCATGAAGGCCAAGAAAAAGCCGCTTGATCAGAAAACCGCCGCTGATTATGGCGTTGATCCGGCAGCGCGCTTGAGCATTGTAAAAACCACCGAACCTGAAAGCCGCGCAGCGGGCATCAAGGTGGGCTCAGTGGATGAGCTGGTTGAAAAACTCAAAGAAGCGGGGGCAGTCTAATGGCAGTTCTTCTTATTGCAGAAATCTCAGGCGCTGATCTGGCAGTTGATGCTACTGCCAAAGCAGTAACAGCAGCCAAACAGCTGGGCGATGTAACAGTGCTTTGCGCTGCTGCAGCATGCGGCGGTGCGGCAGAGAACGCAGCCGGTCTTGAAGGCGTTAGCAAAGTTCTCTGCGCAGATGATGCGGCCTATGGCAATGGTCTTGCCGAACCTGTGGCTGATCTGATTGTTTCGCTGGCAGGCGATTATGAACATATCGTCGCCCCGGCTACCAATTCGGCAAAGAACATCCTGCCGCGTTTGGCAGCCCTGCTGGATGTGATGGTGATTACTGATATCACAGCCGTCATTGACGGCAACACATTCGAGCGCCCGATCTATGCAGGCAATGCGTTGCAAACGGTGCAATCATCAGATGCTACGAAAGTTGTCTCAATCCGGACCTCAAACTTTGACGCAGCAGGCGCAGGTGGCTCTGCAGCAATTGAAAACATTGCCGCCACAGGCAACCCCGGGCTTTCGGAATGGGTCGAAGATAAGGTAGCGGCAAGCGACCGGCCTGAGTTGACTTCGGCAGGCGTTGTTGTGTCAGGCGGCCGCGGCGTTGGCAGCGAAGATGATTTTGCGCTGATAGAAAAGCTGGCCGATGCGCTGAACGCAGCTGTTGGTGCATCGCGGGCCGCTGTGGACAGCGGCTATGCTCCGAACGACTGGCAGGTTGGTCAAACCGGTAAAGTGGTGGCACCTGATCTTTATGTCGCGGTGGGCATATCTGGCGCTATTCAGCACCTCGCAGGTATGAAGGACAGCAAGATCATCGTGGCGATTAACAAAGACGAAGAAGCACCGATTTTTCAGGTTGCCGACTTTGGATTGGTTGCCGATCTATTTGATGCCGTGCCTGAGCTGACGGAAAAACTGGCTTAAAGTTTACCCAAAATGTTTATAACAGCCCCCAGTGATGGGGGCTTTTTTTGTGCCACCCTATGCCACATGCACAAGGATATCGGTTGCCAGTCGCATGCTAATCTCGGCGTGGCAATCTTGATCGAGGGTATCAAAAAATTGATATTTTGAATAGGCTGTCGGTGTGGAACAGTGACGGTAGTTGCTGATGAACAGAACCTGTGAACTGAGCGATGAAATCTCTCGCTCGGTTACAAATAGTGGGTCGCTGTCGAATGAAAAAGAAGCCGGTTTATTCTGCATCCAAAGCAAAACAGTGGGCCTATTGATCACTTTGAGCAAGCGTTTCATTTTATCACACCAGGTTTTCCTGAGTGTGACCCCAATCATTTGAAACCGTTCGCAATCCAACAAGTTGAGATGGTGCAGCAGGTGTTTTGTATAGTGGAATTCGGTAAAATCCACCTCTGGAAATATATCCATCAATGCTGGAAGGGCTTTGATAAAACGGTCGTTTCGGCGCGGATGAACTTTGTAGTAAAGGTTTGACATATTATGTGCCCCCATGACTTGCAAAACGCAAAGCTCCGCCATTCGCGCAATGTCGATCACCGTGTCGTCTTTCAAATACAAATCAGGGCCGGCATGGGTGACACCCAGATTGACCACAGTTTGACCGATCAACCGCTCGGTCAAAATTGGAAACGGTGCAGGTACCGATTGGCCGAATGTTTCGCTGCCCCCGAGGCAGACAATGTAAGGCTTGCAAAAAGATTTGCGTGGCCCGCGAAAGATATTTCGCGAGACGCCATATTGACAAAGCGTGTAGTCCAAAGCCCGAGGGTCGAGTTTTGTGTAGGTCATATCTCACCACCATTTGATCCCAACTTCAAAATGCACTGATTCCCTTGCGAAAGTCCTAAATGGAAAACTTGATTAGAGTTTTCACGACCTGCTCTTGCACCTTGGCTTCCCTGAGGCGTATTGTGCAGAAAAATCGGCAAGGGGCTTTGGCATGGATGTAACTAAAATCGGGGTGATTGGCGCAGGCCAAATGGGAAACGGCATCGCCCATGTAATGGCATTGGCCGGATATCAGGTGTGCTTGAACGATATAAGCAAAGATGTTCTGTCTCAGGCCCTGACGCGGATTGACAAAAACATGACGCGGCAAGTCAAAAGCGGAAAAATTGCTGACGCGGATAAAGCTGCGGCGCTCAGCCGGATAACTACGACACTTTCAATTGCTGACATTGGGCAATCTGATTTGGTGATCGAAGCCGCAACCGAAGATGAGCCCACCAAACAAGTTATCTTTGATGCGCTGGTTCCGCATATTCAGGATCATACGATCCTAACCTCGAACACCTCGTCGATTTCAATCACGCGGCTTGCCAGCCGCACTGGACGGCCGGAAAAGTTCATGGGTTTTCATTTTATGAACCCGGTTCCAGTGATGCAGCTGGTCGAACTAATACGCGGTATCGCCACGGATAAAGAAACCTATGATACCTGCCGCACTGTGGTGGAAAACCTGGGCAAAACACCGGCCAGCGCAGAAGATTTTCCGGCCTTTATCGTCAACCGAATTTTAATGCCGATGATCAATGAAGCCGTCTATACGCTCTATGAGGGGGTTGGGTCGGTCGAGTCTATTGACCAGTCAATGAAACTGGGCGCCAATCATCCGATGGGGCCGCTAGAGCTGGCTGATTTTATCGGGCTTGATACCTGCCTTGCCATCATGAATGTGCTGCATGACGGGTTGGCCGATACCAAATACCGGCCTTGTCCTTTGATGACAAAATACGTCGAAGCGGGATGGCTCGGGCGTAAAACAAAGCGCGGCTTTTATGACTATCGTGGTGATGTACCAGTGCCTACGCGCTAGGCTTTGATCCCAGCTTTAGTGTTTCATCACGCAGCCAAGATACAAAACCGCGCGGGTTATCGGCCCAGTCTTTGATTTCTGGGCGGTCGATCAACTGACCCACAACCGGGGTTTGGGGTTTGTTCAACGCTTTTACCACTTCAAAAAGCAGCAGGCTTTGCCGCAAGGTCGAGGAAATTTGATTGGCGACTTGATACCATCTTGAATTTCCCCCGGGAAAGAACACAGGAAGTACTTTGGCTTGTGAGCGAAGGATCATCTTGGCCGTGAACGGGTTCCATTGTTCTTCAACCACGGGGCCGAACGCGGTTTTCGAGGCTCCAACCACGCCGGACGGAAATAAAATCACAACGCTGCCGCCTTTTAGGTGGTTCATCGCGTCTTTGCGCATCACAAGGTTTTTTTCCAGCGCGTCTTCTTCATGTGGAAAAGGAACCGGGATCATAAATTGATCAATCTCGGTTATGCCCGTGAGCAAAGAGCGGGTGAGAATTTTATAGTCTGTTCTAACCCGCCCGACCAATTCGGCAAGAACCATACCGTCGACCAGCCCATGGGGATGATTTGAGGTGATGATCAACGGGCCGTCTTTCGGAATTCGGTCAATTTGCTCTTGCGGGGTTTTCAACTCTATCCCCATGACATCAAGCGCCTGTTTCCAAAAGGCTTGCCCATGCGGCACGCCCATGGTTTCAAAACGGCGAATTTTGCGCAGCAATCGAAGCTTTCCGGTCAAATGCTCGATTGTCTGGATGGTGACGCGTTGGGTTGGATTGGTAAAGGTAGATGCATATGACAGGC
This sequence comes from uncultured Paracoccaceae bacterium, assembly GCA_965659715.1. Classification (GTDB taxonomy): domain Bacteria; phylum Pseudomonadota; class Alphaproteobacteria; order Rhodobacterales; family Rhodobacteraceae; genus CABZJG01. The sequence continues at coordinate 25,262 of CBFHXE010000013.1, forward strand.
GGCGGCGATCATAGGGCGCTTCAGAAAGCGTTAATGGCGGCGGCGCTACCGACTGGCTGGCTGTAGATTTAAGGTGCATGTTATCGACCACTTAAGCCATCCCCTGTAACACTTACTGTGCCTCACCAAAGCGATTTGCGATTAATTGGCCGATAGCGTCCGCAAGATCCATACTTTGCGCTCCTTGCGTCGTGACTTCGATCGAGCTGCCTTTCGATGCTGCGAGCATCAAAAGCCCCATGATACTGTCGCCGCAGGCGCCTAGACCGTCTTTCATTACCTCGGCCGAAGCATCATAGGCTTCAACGGTTTCAACAAATTTTGCCGATGCGCGGGCATGCAGACCTTTCTCATTCACAATCTCAAACACCCTAGTAACTTTAGCGCTCATTTCAACCCCTTAGCCGTCGCGGCTATCAATATATTTGCGGCCCGCTGTGAGCGCTGTGGTAACGGCTTCTTCAACCGATAGATGTCGGGATTTTGCCAATTTGACCAACATCGGCAAATTGGCACCATAGATGATCTTGCGATTCTCGGGCTGGCAGGCGCGCAAGGAGAGGTTTGATGGACTGCTTCCAAACATATCTGTTACCACGACCACACCGTGCCCAGTATCAACCGCATTTGCCGCATCGCAAATTTCATCTTGTTTTTGTTGCCGATTGTGATCCGGTTCGATCGAAATAGCCACAATGCCTGCTTGCCGGCCAACCACATGCTCAACGGCATAAAGGTATTCTTTTGATAATCCGCCATGCGCGACGATTACGATACCAATCACGCTCGTGCCTCCCTGCGACCAAACTGCTTATGGGTCATGGTTGGTAGAATTTCTTTCCAGCTCCCGATGTCTAATTGACACTTGCCAACCGCGCTCTGCAAGGGCTGCAGCCAAAGTTTCCGCTACGGCAACCGATCTATGTTGGCCGCCAGTGCAGCCAAAGCCAATGGAAAAGTGGGTTTTCCCTTCATCGGTGTATGCTGGCAATAAAAAACAACTCAGCTCGAGCAGTTTTTGAAAAAAATCTGCGAATCGTGGATCATCACGAACATAAGACTGAACAGCGGTTTGGGTGCCGTTTTGTTCACGAAGGGCTTCAACCCAATAGGGATTTTGTAAAAACCTGCAGTCATACAACGTATCCACCCCGCGCGGCAAACCGCGTTTGTAGGAAAACGACTGTACGGAAATTGATAGCCCTTTGAAGGCAAGGGTCGAAAACCAGCGTTCAATATCTGCGCGCAACTCATGAGGGGTCATTTCCGATGTGTCGATTAAGATATCTGCACGTGCTTGAATGGGTTGCAGAAGATCAAACTCGCGATCAATCCCGATCTCGGGGGTTTCTGCCGGCGCCAGTGGATGCCGGCGTCGGGTTTCGGAAAACCGCCGCAGTAGCACTTTTCGGTCACATCCAATAAAAAGCAGGTTTGTTTCAACATTTTTTAGGGCACTCAAGGCATGCAGCATATCCAGCACGCCATGGGTTGAAAAATCTCGGTTTCTGGTATCAAGCCCGACAGCAAGTGGTTTGCTCATGGTTGCTGGGTCAACCACCCGTGGCAGTAAGTTTAGGGGTAAGTTGTCGATCACCTCGTACCCAAGATCTTCCAGTGCATTAATTGCAGTAGAGCGGCCCGCACCCGATGGACCGGTGACCAGTACCAATTTCATTTCAGAAATTGTGTTCATGTGTCCACTGTCATAGATCGTTTCGAACTCCGTCTCTTGCTAAGATATATAGGGCAGCAGGAAATGCGTCCAGCGGCGCTCGTCGGAATAATGGCAAAGTGATACCGAAAAGCTCATACATTTCCCGTGTCGGCACTCTTTGGGTTTGCACTGTCTCTAAATCAACCACAAGGGTAAGTGCGACATCCGAACAGGTCGGCGGCGTTAAAAACCCAAGGCCGCGCGCTTCTATGAGATGGGATATCGTTTCCGGGCAGCGCGCAATCAAATCCTTTTTTTCGCGCCTTATAAGCGTTTGATCGTCTGCTACCAGCTCAGCGCCGAGCGCAATTAAGTTCAGCGCCAAAGAGGATTTTCCACTGCCTGCAGGACCGCAGATCAACACGCCATTTCCGTTCACCGAAACACAGCTGGCATGGAGTAAAACAGTTTCTTTATCCAGCTGCACGGAAACCTCGCCCTATTTTAAATTGGCAAACCCACGACAAAACGAGCTCCCAGCGGCTCTGAATCGGCATCCGCCAAAGTCGGATGAATGTTCTCGGCCCAGATTACGCCGTCATGCGCTTCTATGATCTGCTTTGAAATGGCCAAACCAAGACCTGAGTTGTTGCCAAATTCGCTAGCAGGTCGTTCTGAGTAAAACCGATTAAATACTTTACTCAAGGCTTCTTGCGGAATTCCCGGGCCGGTATCCTCAACCACCACCAACACTCGGTTTTCGCGTACCCGCACCCAGATGCGGATGGCGTCACCGTCTTGGCAAAAACTAATTGCGTTGCTGATCAAGTTTACAAAAACCTGTGCCAACCTTGCTTCTAGGCCCTTTACGAGAATGACTTTATCCGGAAAGTCGGAAATGAAATCTATACCTTTGCCCTGAGCTTCCGCCCCCAGATATTGTGCAAGATTTCGGACCAAAGCCAATAAATCGAACGTTTCTTGATCCTCTTTGACCAATTCACTGTCCAACCGTGATGCGTTTGATATATCGCTGACCAACCGATCCAAACGCCGGACATCATGGTCAATCACTTCAAGCAGTTTGGTGCGATGGTCCTCGCGTTTGCTGCGCTGCAAAGTGCCGACTGCTGAGCGCAAAGAGGCCAGCGGATTTTTTATCTCATGCGCTACATCTGCTGCAAACTGTTCGTTAGACTCGATGCGATCATAAAGGGCCTCGACCATGCCCCGCAGGGCAGAGGACAGCCGCCCAATCTCGTCCGTCCGATCAGATAGATCGGGGATACGAATCCGTCCGCGGCTGACATTTTTGGCATTTATTTTGCGCCCTAACTCAGCAGCGTTCGCCAGATCACGAAGCGGGTTGGATATTGAGGAGGCAAGGATAACGCTTAAAAAGATCGAAAAAAGGGTTCCGATTAACATGAGTTGCAACGTTCGTTCTTGCTCAGATTTGACCAAGGCGTCAATTTGACTTCCAGGGCTAACCAAGGCGACAACCCCAACTACAGCGTTCAACTGGTAAATAGGTGTAAGCGCAGTGACATTACTGCTGTTTTTGCCAGGTTGATGGTGGATCAATTGTGTTTGACCTAATAGGGTTGGACCTATGAGGTTGCGCGCTTGCGCCTCTTGGTCATCGGACCCGGTTTCTGCTGAACTGGATTTTGGGTTCAGCAATTTCAAAGCAGACCAAATGGCACTTAGCCCGTCGGTGATCGGAGTTTGAGGCGGCTGGCTAAACGGCAGGTTTCCGAATTCCGTCCGATTCATATTTTCTATTTCACCAATCAACGTACCTTTGTCGGCAAAAACATAAAGTGATGATCCATGACTGAGCCTGAACTGGGCGAGCGTGTTGTTCAACCCGCTGAGTGTAGAAAGCTCTGCTTGCTCATGTGCCATCTGAATGGAAATTATATTTGCTGCAAGCTCAGCTTCGACCACCATTGCCTGTGATCGTTGGAAAACTAAGCTTTCACGTGTGGAAGAAAAATACAGCGCTGCTGCGATTAGAAAATTTAGCGCAATGAGGTTGAAAATAACAATTCTGCGGGTCAATGCAGAGTGCCGAAATGTCCAAAATCCATGAGACAAACGCGAAAGTGGTCTTTCAGTCTCGCGCTCATTTGAACTATTGCGACGCTGCCGGTTAGATATTTTTGCAGATTTTCCAAGCGCTGGATCGTCGCGATGTTTGATCGGGTCAATGCTGGACATAGTGTTTATTCTTCGTTGTAACGATACCCAATCCCATAAAGGGTTTCGATTGCAGAAAAACTGTTGTCAACGCTTCGCATTTTTTTGTGCAGGCGTTTAATATGGCTGTCAATCGTGCGGTCATCGACATAAATCTGCTCGTCATATGCCACATCCATCAACTGATCACGGGTTTTGACAAATCCGGGGCATTGCGCCAGCGCTTGCAGCAGCAAGAACTCGGTTACAGTCAATGTTACGCTCAAGCCTTTCCATGTCACAGAATGGCGTAGGGGGTCGATCGAAAGCTCGCCGCGCACCAAAACTTTGGTGTCTTCGGTTTCCTCTCCGACAAAGTTTCCTTCATTTGCATCTTTACGGCGTAGCAATGATCGGATGTGTTCTAGTAAAAGCCGTTGTGAAAATGGCTTGGTCACATAATCATCAGCGCCCATGCGAAGACCCAGTATCTCATCTATTTCATCATCTTTCGAAGTCAGAAAAATTACCGGTAAGGACGACTTCTGCCGCGATCTTTGCAACAAATCCATCCCATCCATACGTGGCATTTTAATGTCCAAAATTGCCAAATCTGGCATTGAGCGACTGAATGCATCCAGCGCGGACTGTCCATCTGTGTAGGTATCGACATCAAAGCCCTCGGTTTCCAAGGTCATTGATACTGACGTTAAAATGTTGCGGTCATCGTCTACCAAAGCAATTTTTGACATAAAATCTCTTTCACATTAATCCCAAAAGGCTGGTCAGAGTATGCCTTTGTCGCATGGATTTAATCAATGGCAAAACGTGATTCGCCTCTTTTTGTTCCAAAAAACCAACAAATAGCGATTTTTAACGGCAGAAATACGGCAATTTATGGCCTCTTGGTTTCCCATAGTGAACATGGTTGCGCTAACTTGAAAATGGTTGCGCTAACGGTAGTGCTACGCCCTATTCACCTTGATAAACAACATGTTAAACAAAAGGGGTCTGTGGCGATACGGCCTGCAGATTAGGGCGGTGTGGTGAACCTTTGGCTTTTTTAGAAACTTAAATGCGCAGGCTCTGCGCCAGGAGTAGAATGATGACATTTGGACGGGTAAACCCGCAGTACCAACTCAAAGATCAAGGGATCACCGGGTTGGGAAATGTCTATTATAACGATTCAGAGCCAGACTTGATTTCCGCCGCATTGAAACGCGATGAGGGCATATTAGGGCAGGGTGGCACATTTTTGGTCAGCACTGGAAAATTCACTGGCCGATCGCCCAAGGACAAGCATGTGGTATATACCGATAGTGTTGCCGATCATATCTGGTGGGAAAACAACGCTAAAATGTCCACAGAAGGCTTTGATCGGCTGCGCGATGACATGCTGCGCCATATGCGCGGTAATGACTATTTTGTCCAAGATCTAATTGCCGGTGCTGACCCTTTGGTATCCATCAATGTGCGTATGGTGACCGAATTGGCCTGGCATGGGCTGTTTATCCGCCACATGCTGCGCCGGCCCGCACGCGCGGCACTGGATCAGTTTCTTCCTGATTTTACTGTGATCAACTGCCCAAGTTTTCAAGCGGACCCGGCGCGCCATGATTGCCGCAGCGAAACCGTGATTGCGATGAACTTTGATCAAAAACTCATTTTGATCGGTGGGACCGAATATGCCGGCGAAAACAAAAAATCGGTGTTCACTCTGCTCAATTATTTGCTGCCCGAAAAAAACATCATGCCAATGCATTGCTCGGCCAACCACGCAACCGGAAACCCGGTGGACACGGCCGTGTTCTTTGGCCTGTCCGGCACCGGCAAAACCACGCTTTCGGCCGATCCTTTGCGCACTTTGATCGGTGATGATGAACATGGCTGGTCAGATCGCGGCACGTTTAATTTCGAAGGCGGCTGCTATGCCAAGACGATTAATCTAAGCGCCGAAGCAGAACCTGAAATTTATGCAACCACGCGAAAGTTCGGAACGGTTATCGAAAACATGGTGTTTGATGCCGATACCAAAGAACTTGATTTTGATGATGATAGTTTAACCGCCAACATGCGCTGCGCCTACCCGCTTGAATATATCGCCAATGCGTCAGAGAGTGCGCTCGGCGGGCATCCAAAAAACATCATCATGCTGACCTGTGATGCCTTTGGCGTTTTGCCGCCCATTGCGCGGCTCTCGCCGGCGCAGGCGATGTATCATTTCCTGTCCGGCTTTACGTCAAAAGTGGCGGGAACCGAGCGCGGGGTTACCGAACCCGAGCCAACCTTTTCAACCTGCTTTGGAGCGCCGTTTATGCCGCGCCGCCCCGAAGTATATGGCAATTTATTGCGCTCAAAAATTGCCAGTCACGGCGCAACTTGCTGGTTGGTCAACACTGGCTGGACCGGCGGCGCTTATGGCACCGGGCAAAGGATGCCAATTAAAGCCACACGGGCGCTACTAACAGCGGCCCTGAATGGATCCCTGTCAGAGGTTGAGTTTCGCAAAGAAATGAACTTTGGCTTTGATGTACCGATCACCGCGCCCGGCGTCGATCAGCAGTTGCTTGATCCCAAAAGAACCTGGGCTGATGGTGCGACCTATGAGGCGCAGGCGCAAAAGCTGGTGAAAATGTTTGCCGATAATTTTGAGCAATACGTGCCGTTTATCGACGAAGATGTGAAAGCCATTGCTATCGGGTAATCTTCTGTTTTCATTTGGCGTGTTAGCGTAAAACCCAAGGTCCACTGACCTAGGAAAGGTTTATGATAACAAGTCTACACATGCTCTAACTCCTTTGGTGACAGGTCGGCGACAAACTCATAAGCATCGCCGCGATAGAGCGAAAGGGTAAATTCTGATGCCAAGCCATTGGCCAGATAGGCGACCCGTTCAATTTTCAATCCGGCAGATCCTTCGGGAATATTCAATAATTCGACATCGGTGTTTCTTAGGCTAATTGCTGATATCTTTTGCACAGCGCGTACCGGTGCGTTGCCCAATTCTTCTAGGGCTGCATAAAGCTAGTTTGTAACAATGCTAGGCTCTGGCAATATTGTAACTGGAAGCGCAGTGCGCTCGACAGCCATCGGGCGGTCATCCGCGTAGCGCACGCGCATCAAACGCGATACCATGGACTTTTGGGGAAGGCCCAAGGCGAATATCTCGTCTGGTGATGGGTGAAAATGGCCTCTTTTTAACCAGGTTGATCGGGCGGTTAAGCCGCGCCGCGCCATTTCAGTTGAAAAAGAGGCAAGCAGTGTTGTTGATTGTTGCATTTCATTGGGCGAGGCGGACACGAATGAACCTGAGCCTCTTCGTTGTACAAGAGTTCCCTCGCTCACAAGAAGTTTAATCGCGTTTCGTACAGTGACACGTGATAATCCCGAAAACTCTGCAATCTCGCGCTCAGCTGGTAAAGCATCACGGTACTCTAGAGCGCCAGACATAATTGCTTTTCTGATTAAGTTGCGCAGCTGCAAGTATTTTGGACCATCACCTCGTTTGGTGAAGTTACATGGCTTAATAAACTCACGCAGCGTCATAGAAAAAAATCTTTCAAAAATTGTTCAGTTGGCTGCATCCGCTGCAATCTACTTAAAATAATGTCTCAGGAAATTCAAAAAAATATCAATATTTGTGAGAACATGGTATGCGAGCACCTACAAGATCGCAACTGCAAATGCAAATACGTTAGGATGCCTTTTTTGCATCAAGCTTGTTTAAGCAGAAGCTTTTTGTGTTAGTTTGGCCACAGCGGACAAAAGTGCGCTCACTTCGTTTAGGCTGTTGTAATGACATAGCGAAATACGCACGCAATCTGTCCACCCCATAGGGGTTAAAATATTGCCAGAGTAATGGTCATCCTTGCGCGTATGGGTGCGGATACCATAGCCGCGCAGCGCGGTGACCAGATCAGCAGAGGCCCACCCTTTTATGCGCATCGAAACCAGTCCTTCGCGTCGGGGGTTATCAATCCCGCCGACAATCTCAACCCCGGGCAATTCGCTCAGTCCGGATAAATTTCCGGTGCCGTAAAGCATGGCATCCGTCAGCGTAGCCTCGTGGGCATGGATCGCCTGACCAGCCGCAACAATCTTGTCGCGCCGGTCTGTTGAGCTGGTAAACTGCGAGCCGAGCCATTCAAAATGTGAGGCAACATCCGAAAGTGTTGCATAGGCGCCGGTGTCGCGGGTGCCAAATTCCCAAGCCTGCTCTGGCCCGCCTATGAGCTGCTCGTGCGGTTGATCGGTCAGTCGATCTGCAACCCAGGCAAGGCCATAGCCATGGCGCGAGAACATTTTATAAGGCGAGATGGCATAGCCGTCGACATCGTAGCTATCGAGATCAATGGCCCCATGGGCCGCGTGTTGAATGCCATCCACTATAATATAGCAGTTGGGCGATATAGCCCGAATGGCTTTAGAAACTGCCGCCACATCAACCCCCATGCCGGTCACAGGCGAAGTGTGCAAGATGGTGGCAACGCGGGTATCAGCAGTAACCAAAGCGGCATAATCAGCCGCGTCCACGCTGCCGGTTTCCACATTATGGGGCACATTGACATAGGGTCTGCCGGAAATCTTTGCCCAATGTTGCGCGGCGCTGCGCGATGCAGGATGTTCCAGTGAACAGCCCAGCACAGAGCCGCCTTCCGGTGCGGCCGTGATTGCATTTCTAATCAGCCGAAATAAAAGCTCGGTGCCGCTTTCGCCAACAAAAAACTGTCCGCCATTAGAATTAAGCAGCACCTGCATGTCTGATTTGGCTTTTGCAATGATGGCCATCAGCGCGGCGCTGGCGGGATTATCGCGGCCTTGATTATCGGGAATGGCGGCAAACTTCGCCGAGGTGTCTACAACAGTCTTTAACGTCAACGCCCCACCGGCGTTTTCAAAAAAAACTCTTTTGCCTTCAAAGGGGCAGGCATCGACATGGGTAAATCGATCGCGAACAGAGCTCAGTAACCCAGGAGTGTTTTCCAGCATGCGTATCACCGTGATTTCAACTTTCCCGCATTAATGCGCAATTCTGGCGCGGGCGGCAACCACAATTAAAATAGTTGGGTTGCACTTTCTGTTTGGCCAGCTTTAGAGTGGCCCAAAGGTTTAGGCCGCGTAGGCGCAATGGCAAAAATAGGGATATCATATGGCTGACGCCGTCACATTGTTTGAAGTTGGCCCGCGCGATGGGCTTCAAAACGAACCCCGGTCTATTCCCGCCAAAGATAAAATCCACTTGGTTAACGAATTGTCGGCCTGTGGATTTCAAAAAATCGAGGTGACAAGTTTTGTCAGCCCCAAGTGGGTGCCGCAAATGGCCGACGCCACCGAGGTTTTAAGCACAATAGATCGCCGTGCAGGGGTATCCTATGCCGCCTTGACGCCAAACGCGCGCGGCTTTGAAGATGCCGTAGCGGCCAAGGCGGATGAGGTGGCGATTTTTGGCGCGGCTTCTGAAGGCTTTAGCCAAGCCAATATAAATTGCTCTATCGCCGAAAGCCTTGCCCGCTTTGTCCCCATCATTGAGGCGGCTCGGGCGGCTGATATTCCGGTGCGTGGATATGTGTCCTGCATCACCGAATGCCCCTATGATGGGGCTGTGCCGCCTGATACGGTCGCGGCGGTTGCGCAAGATTTGTTCGATATGGGCTGTTATGAAATCAGCCTTGGCGATACAATTGGCGCGGCCACGCCCAAGACAATCAATGCGGTGCTTGATGCGGTTTTAGAGCGATTGCCCGCTGCCGTTCTGGCCGGTCATTATCACGACACCAACGGGCAGGCTCTGGCTAATATCGAAACATCACTGGCCCGGGGGGTGCGGGTATTTGATGCGGCCGTTGGTGGTTTGGGCGGCTGTCCTTATGCTCCGGGTGCCAAGGGCAATGTCGCCACCGAAGCTGTGGCCCAGCGTGTTGCAAGCCTCGGCTTTGAGACCGGGCTAGATGTGCAAAGGCTGCAGAGCGCTGCAAAATTTGCCAAAGAGTTAAGGACTGAAAATGGATGAGTTTACCACCATTTCAACGGATATTGACGCGCGCGGTGTCGTATATCTAAACCTCAACCGACCAGAGAAGAAAAATGCGCTATCGGCGCTGATGATTTCTGAACTGACCGAATTTGCGGGCAGCATCGCAAATGAAACGGCCGCGCGGGTGGTTGTACTTCGCGGTGCAGGGGATGTTTTTTGTGCTGGCGGCGACTTGGACTGGATGAAGGCTCAGATCAACGCAGATCGCGCTGGGCGTATGGCCGAGGCGCGTAAACTGGCACATATGCTTCAGGCCTTGAATGAACTACCGTTGCCCTTAATCGGTGTGGTGCATGGCGGTGCATTTGGTGGCGGCGTTGGAATGGCATGTGTTTGTGATGTGGTGATTGCCGAAAGCGGCACCAAATTTGGACTGACCGAGACCCGGCTTGGGCTTATTCCGGCAACCATCAGCCCTTATGTGATCGCCCAAATGGGTGAAGGCAAAGCTCGGCGGGTGTTTATGTCGGCGCGGATATTTTCAGCTGCTGAGGCCCAAGCGCTTGATTTGATTGCAGATCAAATGCCTGCTGCGCAACTGGAGGCCCGAATTGAGGCTGAAATAGCACCCTATCTCAAAGTTGCTCCTGGGGCCGTAGGCGCGTCCAAAGCCCTTGCCCGTGCGCTGGGGCCAAAAATAGATGACGCGGTAATAGAAGAGACGGTCAAGCGACTTGCGGATACTTGGGAAGGCCACGAGGCGAAAGCGGGAATTGACGCTTTCTTAAATAAAACAGCGCCGCCCTGGGCTTAGGTTTATTGGTCTACCGAAAGACCGCTTGGGACTGTTTCGGGCACTCCTGACGGGCGCTTTGACGCGGTTTTACCGGTTAGGGCATGCATAAACGCCACCAGATCGTCGACATCTTTATCCGAAAGTCCAACCGGTTCGATATCTATCTTTTCCGCCTGCCGCGCCATTTCTAATATGTCGCTTTGGATCACAAAGTCGATCTCTTGCAGCCATGGGACCGATGGCAGACTGGCCATATCCCGGGTCCATTCTGCGCGTGCTTTTGCAGGGTTCAAGTGGTGCCGAATGATACCTTCCAAAGTAGGGTAGGCGCCGTTATGGCCATAGGGCGCAGTAAGCGCGATATTGCGCAGCCTTGGGGTTTTAAACCGGTAGGCATCCTCAAGCGCATCGCTTTCCCCCATACGCCCCACATCGCGAGGCATCGGATCAAAGCGCCGCGTGCGCCCTGGACCAAAAGCGGGCAAGCCAAGCGCATGAAACTTTTGATCGCTAAGCAAAGGGCCACTGTGGCACGAACTACAATTGGCCTTGCCAAAAAACAATTGCCGGCCGCGCTCGGCGGCTGGTTCAAGCGGCAGGCCATCTTTAATCAATGCATCATAAGGGCTGTCGAAATTCTGCCATTCATGATTGATAAACTGGCCCAGTGCCTCGGCGACCTCGACAATCGACACCTGCTCGGGTTTGTTGATATTGTCGAAGGCAGCAACAAACATTTCGCCGTATTCGGGAATAATCCGCACCCGTTTGGCCAAGATCGGCCATGAGGCATCAATGCGGTCATGTACCGCGCCTGCGATTTCGTTCTCTTTGGGGTTTCCTGCCATTTCAAACTGCGCGACCATTGGAAACACCGCCTGTGCGGCGATCACCGTATCAAGACCTGATGGCAACCATTCCTCGGCTGGCGAATTGAATCCGTTGCCATAGAGATCGCTAATTTCCAAGCGTCCGTCGACAAACACCACAGTAATGGATTTATGCCCCAGGTTCCAAAGTGATGTCGCATTGCGCGGGATGCGCTTGCGAATACGGTCGTCGCCGACACCAGCCGTCCGTTCCGCACTGAGACCGCTGCCGCCTTCACCGATACCAAGGCTCAGCCCGTCGCTGCCGCCGTGATCATGATGATGGCAGGTGCCGCAACTTATATTGCGGTTGCCAGAGAGGATTTTGTCGTAAAACAGTAGCTGGCCAATTTTAACCTTATCCGCCTCTGTCGGTTGAAATTGCTCTTTTGACAACGCCGGTGTCTGGCTATATCCAACGGAAGCCGTTAAAATTGCCAGTAAAAAGAGACCAAGGAAAAACATATGCGGTATTGCATCACTATTGCGTCGGCATTCGCCCTCTGGGTTGGTGCGGCTTTGGCCGAAATTGAAGAGGCGCGTGATTTGATGGAAGAGGGCAAATTTGTCGAGGCGCGCGAGCTGCTGTGGCCTGCGGCCCGCTCTGGCAATGCCGACGCTGAAGAATTGATTGGTGTCATGTACGCCATGGGTTTGGGGGTTGAGCAGGACTATCAGCGGGCGTTTGACTGGTATCTGCGCAGCTCGATGAAGGGCCATCCCGGCGCGCAATCCGGTGTGGGGTGGTATTACGAGGTTGGCCTTGGAATGCCGACGCCCGACCTGATGCGTGCCTATATGTGGTATGTTCTTTCCGCGATTGGCGGGGATCCTGATGCGGCGATCAGTCAAGAAGAAGTTGTCAAGAAAATGACCCAAGAACAAATTGAAAAAGCGCATGAACTGATCGACGATTACCGTGTTTGGCTGTACCCGTTCAGATAGTAGCGATCAAGCGGATCAATGCAACACTCTGTGTGGCAAAAAGAGAAAAATTTTCACGTAACCTACTTTTATCAAATGATTTTTTGAATAATTTGGCAAGGCCTTGGGGGCAAGTAGTGCTTCAGTGCGTCCTAAAACCTATGGTCAAGTTGGCAAAGATCAATAGTCTCCTTGGCTAAAAATCAATGGTTGGCCATCCGAAGCTGCGAAATGATCGACATAGCCAACAATAATCGTGTGGTCGCCGCCATCATGTTGCGCGTGCAAATGACAGTCAAACCGAGCTAGTGCGTGTTTCAAGATGGGAACCTCGCGCTCATCATAATTCCAGTCTAACCCATCAAAGCCGCTACCATTTCTGGCAAAGGCATGGCTGGTTGAAAGTTGTGTTTGATCTAAAACATGGATGGAAAATGACGTCGCTTGCACAAAGGAAGCATAGCGGCGGGTTGCTTTTGCCGGCAGCCAAAGCACCAAGGGCGGGTCAAGCGATACACTGGCAAAACTGTTGGCGGTGATCCCCATTGGCCCGGATGGTCCATTACAGGTAACTATAGTCACTCCGGTCGCAAAGCGGCCCAATGCCGCGCGCAGTGGCATATGGTTTGGTTCGGCGGCGGCGGCCGTTTTCAAAAAGGATGGACTGGGCATTAGGGCACCTCATGGCCGAGTGCAGCGGTATAGATTTCGTACCAAGTTTGCCGATCAAGCGAGACTGATAGCGCATCTGATAGGCTCTTTATTCTCGCGATTGAATTGGTTCCCATCACCGGAATAATCTGTGCCGGATGGGCCAAAAGCCACGCCACTGCGACAGCGGAAAGATCAACGCCTTGTGTCTGGGCAATTCTGTCCAAAAGATCAGTAAGAGGCTGGTTTTTGCCGTTAAACAAAGCCCCACCTGCCAAAGGTGACCACGCCATAACGGGGGTTGCGTTCATTTGATGAAAAGCAATGTCGCCATTGGTCAGTGCCTGATTGGCAATTACGCTAAGCTCGATCTGATTGGTGACCAGCGGTGTTTTCATGGCCGATTGCAACAGGTTCCAGTCATGGGGACGGAAATTTGAGGTACCCACTGCGCGGACTTTACCGCTTGCCACCATTTCATCAAGCGCTGCGCCAGTTTCAAAATGGTTCATGAGTGGATCGGGCCTGTGCAACAGCAAAACATCAATATGCCCGATGCCCATCAGTTGCAAAGAGTGGTCAACTGAAGTCAGTATATGCGCCCGTGTGGTGTCATAATATTTCACCCGTGCCTTTTGGTGGCGTCCAACTGGGGCAATGATATCGCATTTGGTGACAATTTCGATTTTATTACGCAACGCCGTGCCGCGCAGCGCGTTTCCAAATGTTTCCTCGGATTGATAGCCGCCATAGATGTCAGCCTGATCAATCGTAGTTATACCCTGATCGAGGCAGGCTGTAAGTTTGTTTCGAATATGATCGACGCTCTTATCTAGGTCATCCGTGAGGCGCCATTTTCCATAGGCAAGCTGTGATACTTCAATTTGCGGGGAAAGATTAACGCGTTGCATGATTTTTTACTCCTGCCTCAATCAGACGTTTTGATGTTTTTGCAGCACCATGTTTCAAATCGATAACTAGTGGGTATATTCTAAAGAGCAAAGTTGCACTTAAAAAATTAGGCTATTTAAGGTGCAATTATGGTCCTGAGAGTTCAATTAAAGTGTTTCAGTGGCTGTACAAGATATGGCCTTAAGACAGTAAAAGCGGCTTTGATTGTGGCTAAATGGATGCGGTTTCTGGGGTAAGCTGCATTTTTTTTGGCCTTGCCACCTAGTTTTCTGTCAAGGTGCTAAGAACGTCTGCGTTTGAAATAAAGTGTGATTATTGAAGTGTTTATTGCCAATAAAGGAAAAAAATCCGCGGTTCAAAGGGAAATTAAAGAGTAAGTTTATTCGAGAATAATACCCTAAAGTATTAAAAATAGCAAAAAAGGGCGGCAAAATAAAAATAAACTTTGTATTCTCATCGGTATAAAAAATGCGGCCCATAGATGGTTGTTTGAGGTAGAGTGGGTAAAATTATGCAGGCGATTAAGTTCGTTGTCCGTAGAGGTGCGGGTAACTTCGAGAGTGGTCTCGTCTTGGATCAAGTCGACACTGGGCAAATTTCATTAGATTTGACAGGGGCAGCGGCAAGCGTTGGGCCTCAAGATATATCATTACATTTGGGACGCCATCAGATAACGCACTATGGGCGGGATGGCAGCTCATTATGGATCACTCTGGCAGATGGTCGTTCTCTTGAAATCGAGAACTTTTTTTCTGCTCAGGGAACGGCTCATAGCCGATTGTTTGTCAGCTCCGACGGCCAGATTTCAGAGGTCGTTTTTGAAAATGGTGCCGGTAAAGAATTGCTCGCGCAATATCAAGGCCAAGAGGCCTGGGGCAAATGGAATCCGTCAGATAGTTTGTTGTTTTATGATGAGCCTGAGCCAATGGGACTGGCCAATGCACCGGGAGGCTATGAAGACGAAACTGTTTCCATGCTGGATACAGGTTTGGCATTGAGGCCAGCTATGCTGACCAGTGCTGCTGCGCCTGCTGCGCTGGTTGCGGGCGCTGCATCGGCTTTAAGTGCCCTGAATTCGGGGGAGTCTGAGACAGAGACTATTGAAAATAATGACCCCGAATCCGCAACAACCGCGACTGTTGGTTCTTCAGGCACAAGCGATGTCAGCGTGTCAATCGCAACTGATCTTGTGGAAACCAATGGCGTAATAAGTGCTGGTGAGTTGGCTGATGGCAGTTTTACTGTCACAGGGCACATTACTCTAAATCAAGATGATCTCTCTGCAACCCAGAGACAGATCAATATCCGGCCCGGTATGCAAGTGCAGGCGGAATTACATACAGGCGAAAAAACCATTCTAAGCTATCTGCTAAAACCACTTTATAAATCCCGCGAAGCCCTGCGAGAGCGATAGCGTCAAACGGGTCCTTTAATCCGGCTGGATCAATTGGCTAAGCTGGTCGCGGTATGCTGCGGACAGGGGTATGGGTTTTCCGGTCTGCGCATCGACCTGAACTTGGCTGAAAAAACCCTCGGCAAAGGCGCGCGGTTCATCATTGCGAAAAAGTCCAACCTCATAACGCCAGGATGAAGTGCCGATATGCCCAACCCGAATGCCCGCATGAACAAGATCGGGATATCCGGCTTCGGCATGATAGACGCAGCCGCTTTCAACCACCAAAAAGCGAATATCATCACCGCTTCGGTCAAAAACTTTGTGCTGCAACTGCCAATTGGTCACGGCCGTATCAATCAACGAATAATGGATCATATTGTTCATATGGCCATATTGATCATTGTCCATCCAGCGGGTCGGCAGAACGCTAAAATCAAAATAGGCTTGGCGCAAAGCTGGCGGGGTGCGGGGCATGGCGTAATCCTTTTGGTTTTGGTCAAGCTGTTCACAACACAAAGTTAAAATCAAGCCTATGATCCCGGACGCAGGGTTATTCGTGCTTCGCAATTGACCTGAGCAATAATTTTCCCAACATAGAGCCATCAGGGGAGAACCGGTATGAAGATTGATGAAACAACAATTGCGGCGGTCACGGGCGGGGCTTCCGGGCTTGGGACTGCCACTGCTAAGGCACTGGCTGCATGCGGTGCAAAGGTCGCCATTCTTGATATGAACAAAGATCTGGGCACAGCCTTGGCCGCCGATCTGGGCGGGCACTTCAACGCTGTGGATGTTACCGATCCAGAGCAGGTGGGCACCGCCCTTAAAAATATTCACGGCCGCCACGGCGCGCTGCATGTTTTGGTCAATTGCGCCGGCATTGGCACACCGGCCAAAACAGTATCCAAGGGTGTGCCCCATGATCCGGCGCTTTTTGCCAAAGTTATTGGCGTGAATTTACTTGGATCATTCAACTGCGCATCGCAAGCAGCGGCGCTGATGGTTTCGGGTGATCCGCTAAATGAGGACGGTGAGCGGGGCGTGATTATTAATACGGCCTCGGTGGCGGCATACGAAGGTCAGGTCGGGCAGGTGGCCTATGCAGCCTCAAAAGGCGGCATTGTCGGAATGACGCTTCCCATGGCGCGTGATCTTGCGCCAAACGGCGTGCGGGTGTGCAGCATTGCACCGGGTCTGTTTTTGACCCCGATGCTGCAGGGGCTGCCCGAAGATGTGCAAACCTCTCTTGGCCGGCAAGTGCCATTTCCTGCGCGGCTGGGCGCGCCTGATGAATATGCAAAACTGGTCTGCCAGATAGTTGAAAACACAATGCTCAACGGTGAGGTCATAAGGCTTGACGGGGCCATTCGCATGGCGCCGCGCTAAGCGCGCCTTAGCGCGAACGGATAAACTGAAACACCGCCGAGGCCGACCACCCTGCAAAGATGGCAATGGCCAGTGACATCAGCCCATAAACCAGTGGGTTTTCCCGCGATAGAGCGAATAAAAACCGCTCTAGTCCAACTTTACGTACGTCAATATCGGTTTCAAATTCGCTTACCACCTGGCCGTTCCGGGTAAGGAAAATGCGGGTCTTATAATTTCCCTCGGTAACATTTGCCGGCATTTCAATTGACGTACGAAACAGAGTTTGTTGATCCACCGCGACAGTACTTTCGTGCAGTTGATAAAGACCGCTTTTCCGACGGATGCGAATAACGGCATCACTAAAACTTTGAGCATTTTCGATATGCATGGGTGCGCCAACGGAACGGATGGCACGGTTGATCGAAATTTTATGCCGCAAATCTTCTGTATCGGTGACCACTTGATCCCATGGGGCGCTTGTGGCGATGGCATAAAAGCTGGGGGCCAGGTCTACCTCAACTGTGTCGGTGTTTACCCAAATACCAAATTTGCGCTCTTTGCGCCGCACCAAAAGCGGCTCGGACGGGCCGGAAACCGCAACGATCACCTGCAAGGGAACTGCTGGAATTTTGGTTTCCCGTTTGATTGCACCAAATACAAGAATTTCCGAGCCGTCGAATGTGGCAGTGATTGCCACCTCATCATGGCTCATGCCCAAGACAACCTCTTCGGCGCAAATCGGTGCCGTGCTGACCAGAAGTAAAAGGGCAAGAACGAGGCCGCGCATCAATGGCCCCCTCCTGCGCCAATGGTGTAAAGCTCTGAGGGCTGCACCAGCAAATCAAACGCCAATTTACCGCAGACCGCCAAAACCATCATCGCAAGCAAAATTCTAAGTTGTTCGGCGCGCAGGCGGGTGCCGATCTGGGTACCGATTTGAGCGCCGATCACACCGCCGACCAACAGTAAAACAGCCAAGGCGATGTCGACGGAATAGTTGGTCGTCGCATGCGATAAGGTGGTAAAGGCGGTGACGAAAATAATTTGAAAAAGCGATGTGCCAACCACGACTTTGGTGGGCATGCCAAGGATATAAATCATGGCAGGAACCATGATAAATCCGCCGCCGACCCCCATAATTGCTGACAGAATACCAACAAATAATCCAATTAGAAGCGGTGGAATTGCGGAAATATAAAGACCCGAGGTGCGAAACCTCATCTTAAAAGGTAGGCTGTGGACCCAGCCCCGCTGGCGGCGCTTATACTTGGGCGCGCTGCCCGAACGTGCCCTGCGCAAAGCACGCAGGCTTTCCACAAACATCAGGCTGCCGATAATGCCCAAAAACACAACATAACAAAGCTTGACCAGCAGATCGACCTGCCCCATGCTTTTTAGATAGTTGAACACCACAACGCCCAAAGCGGCCCCCGCAAGCCCCCCGATCAACAGTACGCCGCCCATTTTAAGATCGACGGTTTTTCGTCTAAAATGGGCCAGAGCGCCCGAAAACGACGAGGCAACAATCTGATTGGCTTCGGTGGCCACAGCCACAGCCGGCGGGATGCCGATGAAAAACAGCAGCGGCGTCATTAAAAACCCGCCGCCAACCCCAAACATGCCGGAAAGTATGCCCACAAGCCCGCCAAGGCCGAGCAACAAAAAAGCGTTGACAGAAACTTCTGCGATAGGAAGGTAGATTTGCATATCACCGTCTAAACTACACCATGCTGCAAATGCAAGGCATCTGCGTGCATTGTAGCACGCAGGTCTTATATAATTATTCAACTGGACTTATTTTATCCCGTCCATATCGGGAAATTTATTCGCTGGTATAGGCTTTGCCGATCGCAGCGGGCGGGCGGGCCCGGCCAACAAGTCCGGCAACCACAATAATTGTGAGCAAATACGGGGCCATCGCCAAGAACTCCGAGGGAATAGGGGTATTCAGGATCGATAGCTTTTGCTGTAACGAATCTGCAAACCCAAATACAAGCGCTGCTGCCAAGGCGCCCGCCGGATGCCAGCGGCCGAAAATCATCGCGGCTAAGCCGATGAAACCGCGCCCATTGGTCATATTTTCATCAAACTGGCCCACCGTTCCAAGTGTAAACCATGCACCGCCAAAGCCGGCAATCATTCCGGCAACGATGACATGTGAATAGCGGGTCTTAATGACATCAATACCCAGTGTATCAGCCGTTCTTGGATGCTCGCCCACAGCACGCGCCCGCAATCCATGGCGGGTGGAAAACAGATAATAGGTTGACATCGCCACCAGTATAAAAGCGCCATACACAAAAATGGTCTGATTGAACAAAAGCGGTCCAAGCACGGGAATATCGCCCAGAACCGGTATCTTAATCGCTCGAAACGGGGTGGTATTGTTCAGCCAGCGGTATTCGGTAAACACTTGGCTCGACACATATGAGGTCAGCCCAAGGATAAACAGATTGATCACCACGCCAGCGATAATTTGATCCACCCGATAGGTGATGACCAGTGCGGCCAAAATAAACCCTAAGACGCCGCCGGTTAAAATCGCGCCCGCAATACCAACCCAGCCGCCCATAAGCGAGCCGAACAGTGCACCGGAAAACGCACCAGCAAGCAGCATGCCCTCGATGCCGATATTGATCACGGCGACCCGCTCACAGAATATGCCAGCCAGCGCAGCAAGGGCTATTGGGGTGGCCCGCACCACAGTCGCCTGCAGCATACCGGTTAAAGAAATGGATTTATCAGCGGTTGCCCAGACCAGAAAGGCGATCACAAAGAGCGTCAGGCCCGCCGCCAAAGACAGGGTGCGCCACTTTGCGCCGCCTTTTGCAAATTGCCGAAATCCCAAAAACGCAAGAGCTGCGGTAATCGCAAGGTTGACCCAATAGCTGGGCACCACAAGATTGCCAATGGCCCAAACATCGCGCGGTCGCGACAGCTTGAACGTGGATTGGCTGTCAATGCCGGTATCAAGCAAAAACAAAACCACAAGCGACAGCGCGACCAATGCCCCGCCGGTGATCACAGAGCGCATATCAAGCGATCGCGCCGATGCTGAAAGGCTTTGAGCTGCGGGTTGGTTAAGATTGGTCATTACTTACACTCTTTTTGCTCGCCGCATTGAAACCGAATGGCAGTATTTGCTTCACAAGAAGCGGCGCGGCCACGAAAACAATAATGAGAGCCTGCACAATACCGATTAAATCAATCGACACCCCTGCATCCACCTGCATTTGGCGCCCGCCAGCTTCAAGCGCCCCAAACAGCAACCCGGCAAGCAAAATGCCCACTGGGTGTGACCGCCCAAGCAGCGCCACGGCGATCGCATCAAAGCCGATGCCGGCGGAAAATCCGGGTGAGGCGCGTCCTAAAACGCCGGTAACCTGCGTGGCGCCTGCCAGCCCGGCCAATCCGCCGGCAAGGGCCATGGCCAGCACAATGGTCAACCCGGCGCGGATGCCGGCATATTTGGCCGCATCGGGGTTTTCACCAGAGACCCGAAATGCAAAGCCCAGTTTAGAGCGAAACAGCAGCCAATAGATTAGCGCTACGCTAACCAGCATAATCACAAGGCCTGCATGGACCCTTAGATTGGGATCAATAAACGCCAGCAGACGTGGCAATTCTGCTGTTTCGAGAACCACTTTTGAAATTGGATCAGAGCGGCCTTCCTTTTGAATAAACGGTTGGCGCAAAACATAATCCAGCATCCGAAATGCGATCAGGTTGAGCATGATGGTGGAAATCACCTCATGCGCTCCGGTGGCGGCACGCAAAAACCCGGCAAGGCCTGCATAGAGCGCACCGGCCAGCATGCCGATTGTCAGCACCAGCGGCATATGCACATAAAACGGCAGCCCGGTGATGGCAAAGCTGGCAATAACGGCTGCGAGGCCGCCAATGACGATTTGTCCCTCGGCGCCGATATTGAAAAGCCCTGCGCGAAATGCGAGCCCGATCCCAAGTCCAGACAGCACCAGCGGAATGGTTGAGGTCAGGGTTTCGGAAACT
>CBFHXE010000014.1:0-45136 GCA_965659715.1 uncultured Paracoccaceae bacterium
ACTTATTTCGCCATAAATAACTGTATCGGCCGGTAAACTTATATCTTCGCGTGCAGAAAGCAGGGCTGATGCAACCGCAAGGTCGGCGGCCGGTTCGCTAATTTTCAAACCTCCGGCAACATTTAGATAAACATCAAGCCCGCTGAACGGAATGCCGCATCGGGCTTCAAGAACCGCAAGTATCATCGCAAGGCGCGCACTGTCCCAGCCAACAACCGATCGTCTTGGTTGGCTGTGGGGGGTGGGGGCGACCAAGGCCTGAAATTCCACCAAAACCGGCCGCGTTCCTTCGACCCCGGCAAAGACCACTGATCCGGGGGTTGGTGTGCCGCGGTCGGCCAAAAACAAAGCAGAGGGGTTGCTCACCTCAGACAAGCCCTGACCAGTCATCTCAAACACACCAATTTCATCAGCCGCGCCAAAGCGGTTTTTCACAGCGCGCAAGATACGGAACTGATGCCCGCGTTCGCCCTCAAAATAAAGCACGGTGTCAACCATGTGTTCGACCACGCGCGGGCCCGCTATCTGGCCGTCTTTGGTGACATGGCCAACCAAAATCACCGACAGGCCGCGGCGCTTGGCAAACCGCGTTAGCTCATGCGCGGTGGTGCGTACCTGACTAACGCTGCCCGGAGCGCTTTCGACAGTATCGGCCCACATGGTTTGGATCGAGTCAATTATGACCAGCTGAGGTTTTTCTTCTTCGAGCGTGGTCAGAATATTGCGCAGGTTGGTTTCAGCGCCCAGTTGCACAGATGTATCGCTCAGACCAAGCCGCGCAGCGCGCATGCGCACTTGTTCGCTGGCTTCTTCGCCAGAAATATAAATGGTTTTTAGGCCGGCTTGGGCAAATCTTGCAGCCGCCTGCAGAAGCAGTGTTGATTTGCCAATCCCCGGATCACCGCCAACCAAAAGGGCGGAAGCGGGTACGAGTCCCCCGCCCAAAGCTCGATCAAGCTCGACAATCCCGCTTTTGGTGCGTTCAGGCGGTGCCTCGGTGCTTTTCAACCCACTGAGCTTAACAGCCGCCCCGCGCTTGGCACCCATTGAGGCTTTCGCAGGTCCCGAAGAAAGACCTGCATCTTCTGAAATCGTATTCCATTCACCGCACGCTTCGCACCGGCCCGACCATTTGCTGGTGACCGCTCCGCAGCTGGCGCAGGAAAAGGACTTTGTTTTAGCCATGCTGCGCTTGTGCCAAGTCTTTTACCCTATGGCAAGCCGGATTGGCGAAATTCTCGTTGGCTCAGCGTCTGCACTGCCATAGACGCCAGAATGCAAAAGCTAAAAAAGTATAGCCCCCAAGCGGTTTCAACATGGCCCAAGCCAACGCCTTTAAAGATCACAATATAAAGCGCGATCAAAAATACATCTGCCATCGCCAGTTTTCCCAGCAGAGACAGAATTGAAAACCCGCGTGGTGCCAGAACGTCGAAATGCATCAGTGCAAGCAGGCCGGTTTTAAGCATTGGAGCGAACAAGGCAAAAAACATAACAAGGCAGGCTAGGATAATATCCGTCTGCCACAGGCTTAACACCCCGGTCAGGATACTAATCTGCGATAGGCCAAACAAAGGCAAAAGTCCGGCGTGCATCAACGGTGCAAACCAAGACAGCGGGAATAAAACCAACAAACTAAGATTGAGATAGCGCAGCATGGGCAGATAGGCCTTAAGGGATTTACCCAAGCTACATAATCATTCCCCACAGCACGATCAATGTGATCAGTAAAACCGCATGCAGCCCATCCAACCAGCGATATTTCCGGCGCAACCGGATTGCTGCAACTGTCAAGGGTAAAGAGGCGGCCAGCATCATGCCTGTCCCATCCGCGAGGCGGCTCCACCAAAGAGAAAACTGGCGCAGGGGTCCGCTGTAAATTTCAAAATAGCTGAGCCCAAAGAGGGCAAAAAGACCCATTGCAGCTAGCAATAGCGATGCCAAAGCCAGCTGCGCTTCGCTTCTGGAGTCAATGAGACAGCGAAATGCCGACAGTAAAAGCAATGTTTGAAGATAGATGTATTTTTTGAATGCAATAAACGCCAGCACTTCCGGTGGGGGTTTAAACAGGGCCTCCATTAGCGAATGGCCTCAATGGGTCCTTCCGCGCGGCCATGGATAAATTGATCAAGATAGGGATCGCCTGATTGATCAATATCTGCAATTGGCCCGCTCCATTGAATGACCCCTTCGTGCAGCATTGCAACCTCGTCGGCAATTGCCCGCACCGAGGACATATCATGGGTGATGGTCATGGCAGTGGCGCCCATTTCAACCACAATCTCACGGATCAGATCATTGATGACACCGGCCATAATGGGATCAAGTCCGGTGGTTGGTTCATCAAAAAAGATAATCTCGGGCTCGGCCGCTATGGCGCGCGCCAGACCAACCCGTTTTTGCATGCCGCCCGACAGTTCGGCGGGAAATTTATCCGCCACATCTGCTCCAAGCCCCACCCGCCTGAGCTTATCAATCGCTATTTGACGAGCCTCTTCAGGCGGTCGCTTTAGGGCGCCACGTAACAATCGAAAAGCTACATTTTGCCAAACAGTTAGGCTATCAAACAGCGCGCCGCCTTGAAACAGCATGCCAAATCGCGCCAGAAAAGCATCGCGTTCGGCGCGCGCAGCATCTTGTCCGTCGACCAATATACGCCCTTGATCAGGTGCGATGAGCCCAAGTATGCACTTAAGCATGACCGATTTTCCGGTGCCGGAGCCGCCGATGATAACCATAGACTTGCCGGCCTCAACCTTAATGCCTACACCTTTGAGTACAGCATTGTTGTCAAATGATTTATGAATATTTTCCAAGCAAATCATGCGTTAAAAAAAACCTCTGTTAACACATAGTTAGACGCTAAAATAAGAACGCTTGATGCAACCACTGCCGATTTCGTGGCGCGCCCAACGCCTTGGGCTCCGCGCCCAGAGCGCATGCCATAATAACAGCCCATGAGCGCAACAATAAACCCAAACACAGCGCCTTTGACCAAGCCGCTGGCAATATCCCAAAACTGGAGGAAATCGACGGTATTTTTAAGGTAGGCGGCCGAGTTGAAGTCCAGTCGATTGATCCCAACAAAATAGCCACCCATGATCCCGATCGCATCACCAACCGCAACCAGCACGGGCACTGCCAGTGTCGCTGCAAGAACACGCGGCACCGTCAAATACCGCGTCGGGTTGGTAGACAGCGTCACCAGCGCATCAATTTGTTCGGTGACTTTCATTGTGCCAATTTCGGCGGCGATGGAACTGGCGACCCTTGCGGCGACCATCAAGCCTCCTAGCACAGGTCCCAATTCACGTGTCATACCAATAGCAACGATTGAAGGAACCACGGCCTCGGCGTTAAAGCGGGCTCCGCCCGAGTAAATCTGCAAAGCAAGTGCCCCACCTGTAAAAAATGCTGTGAGCCCGACAACCGGCAGCGATAGCCAGCCGATTTGCAATAGCGACACACCGAATTCACGCAGATAAAAGGGCGGCAAAAACAATTGGCGCAGTGTATCAAGAGCGAACAGAGTGACCCGCCCAAGCGCAGCTAAAAAGCTAAGGGTATTGCGGCCAATAAATTCCAGAGGTGCAGTAAGGATCATATCTCTTTATAGCGTCTTTGATAGCGAGAACCAAGCGAGGTTAAGACCTCATACCCAATTGTATCGGCGGCGGTTGCCAAATCATCGATACTTTGCAAGCTGTTTAAAAGTTGCAAACTGCTTGGGGTATCGGCCAGCAAAGTAATATCAACACCGATAAGATCCATAGAAATACGGCCCACCACAGGGCAGGCAATGCGGTCAGAATATAAACTTAGGTTCGGACCAAGATTGCGCATTATCCCATCCGCATATCCGGCCGAAACAGTGGCAATCTTTCGCGGGGTCGGGGCTGTCCATGTGTTGGAATAGCCAACCGTTTCGCCGGTATCAACATCGCGCACTTGGATCACAGGCACGTCCAGTGATACCACGGATTGCGCGGTTTCAAAAGGCGCGCCGCCATAAAGCCCCACGCCGGGGCGCGTCAATTCAAAATGATAACTATTTCCAAGTAATATTCCACCTGTTGCCGCCAGCGAACGCGGCACATTTAGCCCATCGGTCATATCGCGAAATTCGCGCAATTGCTGACCGTTCATTGTGTGCTGCGGATCATCTGCACAGGCCAGATGAGACATTAAAATTTCGGGCCTTAGGCGCAGAACCAAATCGCGCACAGCCTGCCATTCCGCAGGTTCTAAGCCCAGACGGTTCATGCCGCTATCAAGCTGCACGCCAAATTCAACATCTGGCATCGCATCCACGTGGCGCAGAAGTTGATCCACTGAGTTGATCATCGGGGTCAGCTGGTGCTCACGGATAAGCGAAGTATCGTTTTCCATATGCCCCGAAAATATATATATCTTGGGCCCGGGCCCTAGGGCGCGGCGCACTACGGCGCCTTCTTCTGCCACCGCGACGAAAAAATGTCGTGCGCCTTCTTGGGCCAATGCGCGGGATACCCTTGCGGCGTCAAGCCCATAGCCGTTTGCCTTGACCACAGCGCCGGTCACGCCAGCGCTGAGCGCGCTGAGCGCCCGCCAGTTTGCGCGGATCGACATTAAATCTATTGTCAAAGTGGCTGTGCTCATACGCTTTTTTTGACTGGCAAGGCTCTAAGGTCAAGCAGAAAGAATTAAAATCCTTTTCTGTATATCTGCCCAAGAAGACTAAGAGCGGGGCACTAACCCTTGCGCTTTGTCCCCAAAAACGATGTGCGGCCCACACGGTTACTCAGTTTCAAGCACTTTGATAAAATGTGCTCCGCTATATTCTCGCCGCTTGAAGCCCATTGATAAATAGGCCTGTTGGGCCGCTTCATTTTGCAAATCTGCACCAACCATCAATGCAGCGGCGCCCTCCGAGGCGGCAACGTTTTCAAGATGCTGCATCATTTGGCGCCCTGCGCCGGTTTTACGGTGCGCTTCATCGACGTAAAACAGATGCACGCGCAAACGCCTTTGGCCAATATGCAGACCAAATTCATTCCAGCAGAGCGCAAAAACCACGGCGGAGTCCTGCCGTTCACCAAAAAACACGCGGGCGCCGGCTTGCGGACCAAAGACATCGCGGATGATCGCATCGGGATTGCGTTGATAAGTGCCATTGTGAAAAGCGCAGAGCGCGGCAATCATATCCTCGATAAGCTCAATATCTGCCGGGACAGCATTGCGAATATGTAAATCTATCGTCATCTGAAAATCCTAATATGACCCAAAATAAGGTCTGCACAAAGCATCGGGTCATGAAAATAATACAACGGCAGCCAAGTTAGCTGCTAAAATAAAGCCAGTATGTTGGGGCGATCTGTTGCATATCCTCAGAATATACTGAGTTTTTCAAATTACAACCAAAAATAGAAACTAAAGCGTATCGCTGCCTTGTTGCCACGGTTTGACAAGATTGCCAAAGCGGGTAAAGCGGCCCTCGAAGCTAAGCTCAACAGTGCCAATTGGCCCATGCCTCTGTTTGCCGATGATCACTTCGGCGCGGCCATGCAGGCGCTCCATTTCATCTTGCCACTGCGCCATTTTTTCAAGATCGTGATCGCCAGGCTTTTCGCGTTCTTTGTAATATTCCTCACGGTACACGAACATCACCACATCCGCGTCCTGCTCAATCGAACCTGATTCGCGCAAATCGGACAGTTGTGGACGCTTGTCATCGCGGTTTTCAACCTGCCGAGAAAGCTGGGACAACGCAATCACCGGAATGTTTAATTCTTTGGCGATGGCTTTGAGCCCTTGGGTGATCTCAGATACCTCATTGACCCGGCTGTCTTTGGCCGATGCTGGGCGCACCAGTTGAAGATAGTCTACGATCAACAGATCAAGCCCATGTGTACGCTTTAGGCGCCGCGCGCGGGCTGATAACTGCGAAATGGGCAGGGCGGCAGTGTCGTCAATGAAAAGTGGGCAGCTTTCCAGTGATTTTGCCGCCTCGACAAAGCGGCGAAACTCGGTTTCGGTCATATCACCGCGCCGAATTTGTTCAGAGGGCACCTCGGCGGCTTCGGATAGGATCCGCGCGGCCAGTTGCTCGGCGCTCATTTCCAGCGAGTAAAATCCGACAACGCCACCATCAACCGTGCCCTCGGTGCCATCAGATAATGTTCCACGCTTATAAGATTTGGCGATATTATAGGCGATATTTGTGGCCAATGATGTTTTGCCCATCGATGGTCTGCCAGCTAAAATCAGCAAGTCAGATTTATGCAGACCGCCAAGCTTTTTATCCATATCGATCAGTTGCGTGGCCACGCCGGCCAATCCACCTTCGCGTTTATAGGCATTATTGGCGACATCCACCGCTGAGGTAACGGCGCGCAAGAAGGACTGAAAGCCACTGTCGCTTTGACCATCTTCACCCAGTTTATAAAGCGCCTGCTCGGCTTCGATAATCTGATCCTTTGGCTCTTGCTCGACATCTGCTTTTGTTGCTCGGCTGCTGATATCGTGACCCAGTTGGATCAATTCGCGGCGGATCGCCAGATCATAAATCATCTGTGCATAATCACGCACCGCAAAACCGGCGATCGCCGAGGCGGCAAGACGTGCAAGATAAGCTGCGCCGCCCAATTCGGCCAGGCCTTCATCATCTTGCAAAAATGTATTTAACGTGACGGGTGAGGCAAGATTATTTTTGGCAATCCGCGCTGCCGCCACTTCGAAAATTCGCGCATGAACCGGGTCAAAAAAATACTCAGGTTTGATAATACTTGCGACCCGATCATAGATATCGTTGTTGGTCAGAATAGCCCCTAAAAGCTGTTGTTCAGCCTCGATCGAATGCGGCATCACATCGGGTGATTGTATGTCTGCTGCCGGGGTGTTGATATCCGCGATCTTGTTCATTTTGATCCTGTTATCTTATTTGGCAGGTGATAGCGCTAAAGGCTGCCTTGGGGCAAATTGTATGTTTCTGTGGATAACCTGTGGAATAGCATATTTCGCGGCTTAAGTACACAAATCCACACAATGTAGCACAAATTTGCCAAATAGATCCCTAATTGGCTCAAAATAATTGACTTTTAACCTGACCCTACTTCTGGCGCGCCTGTTGCCAGGCCACTGGAGCGTTCAGAAAACTCTCAACTTCTGTCAGGGTTTCAGAATCAAAGGCCTGTCGGGCTTTTGCCTCTTCAAGCACATCCCACCAAGTACATAAATGATGCAGGGTGACGCCATGGTCGCCAAGAGTTTTCTCAGTGTGAGGAAAAATATCATAATAAAAAATGACAGCAGTATGGTTGCAACTGGCGCCAGTTTCACGAATGGCGTCAACAAAACTTAGTTTACTGCCACCATCAGTGGTCAGGTCCTCAACCAAAAGCACGCGCTGGCCCTCTTGCATGGTGCCTTCGATACGAGCATTGCGCCCGTACCCTTTGGGTTTTTTGCGCACATAACTCATTGGCAGCCCCATCCGCTCTGCCACCAGTGCTGCAAAAGGTATCCCAGCCGTTTCACCACCGGCAATATTATCAAACGCTTCAAGGCCGACATTTCGCATCACCGTTATGGTCATAAAGTCCATCAATGTGCTGCGGATACGCGGATAGCTGATCAGCTTGCGGCAATCTACATAGGTTGGGCTGGGCAGGCCAGAGGCCAGCGTAAAAGGCTCTGTGCTATTGAAGTTGACAGCTTGGATATCCAGCAGCATGCGTGCGGTTAGCCGGGCGATTTCGGATTGCTCAGGATAGCTGCTGGGTATCATTTTCTCGTTTTCCTTTTACGGTGTTTTTTTGTTATGTTTGGTTCATACCGCCTCGGTCATTTTCGGTCAAAGCGATACATTTTCAACTTTCCAAAAAATCTCAACATCCGGATCGAAAACCGTTACATCCCCTTCGTCAGAGGACACCGATTTCGCAAATCGAACAGGATGCTCTGATTTTTTAAGTGTCAAAAAGCCTTTGTTTAGAGGCAGGTTGTAGAACTGAGCTCCGTTGAGGCTGCTGAAGGCTTCCAGTTTGTCCAGTGCGGCCTCTTCTTCAAACACATGCGCCAAAAGCGGCATTGTGTTCAGCGCTGTAAAGCAACCGGCACAGCCACAGGGGCTTTCCTTGTTGTGATCAAGATGCGGCGCGCTATCTGTTCCCAGGAAAAATCGTTCATCGCCGCTGGTGGCCGCTTTGCGCAGCGCAAGCCGGTGTTCTTCGCGTTTGGCCACAGGCAAACAGTAGTAATGCGGGTTTATACCCCCAACCAATATATGATTACGGTTTAAAAACAGATGATGGGTGGTGATTGTTGCACCTAAACCGCTGCCGTTCGCGTGCACATAATCAACCCCTTGCGCGGTTGTGATGTGCTCCATTATCACCCGTAGTTCCGGCGTGGCCCGGCGCAGTGGATCAAGCACGCGGTCAATGAAAACGGCTTCACGATCAAAGATATCAACCGTATCGTCAGTGACTTCGCCATGCACACAAAGCGGGCAACCGATATCGGCCATCCGCTCAAGCACTGGGCGAACCCGTTCAAAGTTGCTCACGCCTGAAGCAGAATTGGTTGTGGCGCCTGCGGGATATAATTTAACCGCGCGGATCAAACCGCTTTGATAAGCGGCGCTCAAATCGTTTGGATCAGTATCCTCGGTCAAATAAAGCGTCATCAAAGGCTCAAAAGGCTGATCATCGGGCAATGTGCTTAAGATCCTGTCTCGATAAGCGCTGGCCTGCGCTGCGGTGACCACGGGTGGCACCAAATTTGGCATGATAAGAGCACGGGCAAAATGCGCTGCGCTCGCAGGAAGCACCGCTTTGAGCATCGCGCCATCGCGCAGGTGCAGGTGTAAATCATCGGGGCGGGTGAGTTTTAGCAGATCAGTCATGCTGCAGGCATTACACAAAGCTGATCGAATGTACCAGTGCAGAGGAAACAAAACACATGATTTTCAAACCCTCGGTTTAGGTTTTCAGACAATAGTGCAAAGTTAAAGTTATAAAGCGGCCTTGTGCAAGCGCCCTTGCGCGGATTTGGCTTGTTAGTCGTGAAAACTGTAGGGCGGTTTATGCTACCTCAAACGTTAGCGGTGCGCCGCCCTTTGTCTGGATTTGGCCATAACCGGCCTGCCCTTGCATGCGTTTTGGCCATCTGTCGCGTATTGTGCTTCTCAAATTTAACATTTGACGTGCCGCATGGGGTTGACCCGCAGAGCACAAGATGCAGCTATAGCCCAGAGAGGTGAAAGAATGACGCAAATTCAATCAATTGATGCTCTGCAAAATATGCTGGCTGCACAAAATTATGTTGTCGATAGATCTTTGGCAACGGTGGTTTTCTTATCTCTGCGGCTCAATCGACCGTTATTTTTGGAAGGCGAAGCCGGCGTTGGCAAAACTGAAATAGCTAAAGCCTTGGCTTTGGCATTGGACCGTTCTTTAATCCGTTTGCAATGTTACGAAGGGCTGGATGCGGCAACAGCTGTTTATGATTGGAATTTTCCGGCGCAAATGGTTGCAATTCGCACTGCCGAAGCTGCAGGCCGCGCGGATCGCGACGCGTTGCAGACTGAGCTTTTTAGCGATCACTACCTGATTAAACGCCCTTTGTTGCAGGCTATGCAACCTGATGAGAAGGGCCCGCCCATTTTGCTCATCGACGAGTTGGACCGCACTGACGCCCCATTTGAGGCATTTTTGCTCGAAGCACTGTCCGATTTTCAAGTCACCATCCCCGAACTGGGCACCATCGCTGCTCCACATCCGCCGATTGTTATTGTGACATCGAACCGGACCCGCGAAGTGCATGACGCGCTCAAGCGCCGCTGTTTGTACCACTGGCTGGATTATCCTGATTTTAACCGTGAAATGGATATTTTGACCGCCCGCGTACCAGATGTCGCGCAAAACCTGAGCCAAGAGGTGGTGGCCTTCGTGCAACGCCTAAGACAAGAGGATCTGTTTAAAAAACCCGGTGTTGCCGAAACAATTGACTGGGCCAAATGCCTGCTGGCGCTTGATATGATCGAGTTAAGCCCCGAAGTGATCAGTGATACACTGGGCGCTATTTTGAAATACCAAGATGATATCGCAAAGCTGCAAAACTCAGAGGCACGCCGCCTGCTTGAAGCCGCGCGCGCGGCATTGGAACCGACGTGATGCTTTTTCTTTGCTTAAATACTCATGAATGCGCCGTGGAGGCGACTTTAAGGGTAAAGCATGGTTGAATTTGCCCCGCTCGACTTGCCTGAAACGCCTCGGCTTTCTGACAATATCACCCATTTTGCCCGAGCGTTGCGGCGCGCCGGTTTGCCAATCGGACCAGGGCGCGTTGGTGATGCCCTGCACGCAGTAGAAGCCGTGGGTTTTACTGAAAAAGAAGATTTTTTTTGGACACTTCAAGCCTGCTTTGTATCCCGCCCCGAGCACCGTGTAATTTTTGCTCAGGTTTTTCGCCTCTACTGGCGCGATCCGCGGTTTTTAGAGCATATGATGGGCCTTTTGCTACCTGCAGTGCACGGAGTACAAGAAGATCGAAAGCCGCAAGCCGGTGAAAAGCGGGCGGCGCAAGCCTTGCTTGAGAACCAAGCCCCCGAACTTCCAGCAGCGTCAAAATCTGAAAATGAAACTGAAATTGAGGTCAACGCATCGCAAACCATGTCGCCAAATGAGCGCTTGCGGCACTTGGATTTTGAGCAGATGAGCACGGCAGAAATGGTGCAAGCAAAAGCCATGCTCGCAAAGTTGACATTGCCTGTCAAACCGCTGGTTAGCCGGCGAACCGTTGCCGCTTCACTTGGGCGCTGGGTGGATCGCCGGGCCACCCTGCGCTCGGCCATCCGCCATGGTGGAGATTTGAAAAAACTGCATATGCGCAAAAGCTGTGTTCGCTGGCCGGATCTGGTGATTTTATGTGATATTTCCGGCTCAATGCGCCAATACAGCCGGATGGTTTTGCATTTTGCGCATGCCGTCGCCAATCAAAAGGGCGCAGGATGGGCCAAGGTACATAGCTTTACTTTTGGCACCCGTCTTACAAATATCTCGCGCCAATTGCAGACCAAAGATGTTGATGCCGCGCTGGCGGCGGCCGGGAGCGAGGCGAAAGATTGGGATGGCGGCACGCGCATTGCCGACTGTTTGCACGCATTTAACCGCGACTGGTCACGGCGCGTGCTGGGGCAGGGAGCTTTGGTTTTACTCATCACAGATGGTTTGGAAACAGATCAAGGCGCGGATCTGTCGCGCGAAATGCAAAGGCTTAGACTGAGTGCTCGGCGCCTGCTATGGTTGAACCCGCTGCTTCGATGGGACAAGTTCGAGGTCAAGGCAGGTGGGATAAAGGCTATGTTGCCGCATGTAGACAGCTTTCGGTCAGCGCATTCTATTGCGTCATTGCAAGAGCTTGCTAGTGTAATCTCAGAGCCAGAGGATTATGGTCAAAAACGACGTTTACTGTAATCTAGCCAAAGCTTTAAAGGACGGTGAATAGTATGAAATTGCCCGATGTAATCACCTTTGAGACAATTCCAGAGCTTGCGCTGGAATGGCATCAAAAGGGTCGCGGCGCGGTTTTGGCAACTGTGGTGCAGACTTGGGGGTCGGCGCCGCGCCGTATTGGCGCTCAACTTGTGGTCAGCGGGGATGGCAGTATGCAAGGCTCGGTTTCTGGCGGCTGTGTCGAGGGCGCTGTGGTGCTTGAGGCGCAGCAAGCCCTTTTGGATGGCAACAGTAAGGTTTTAGAATTTGGGATCAGTGACGGGGACGCCTTTGCCGTGGGCTTGGCCTGCGGTGGGACAATCCGTATTTTGCTAGAACCGATTGGCTCCGTATTGCCTGAGCCAATGCTACAAGAATTGGTTGAGGCCCGTGCACAGCGCCGTGCGGTTGCCTATGTGGTTAATATTCAAAACGAAACCCGAGCGCTTGAATATTCGGGCCATTCTAACCGGATGCAAATGGACCGTTCTGGCTTTGAGGAAGATGGGCAAACTTTTGTAGCTGTCCATATGCCGCCACTGCGGCTTGTGGTTGTCGGTGCTGTTCATATTGCCCAAGCTTTATTGCCCATGGCCCAGATTATCGGATTTGATCCGGTGGTGGTTGATCCACGTGAAAGCTTTGCCTCACAGGAACGATTTCCAGATGTGAAAATATTCAATGATTGGCCAGATGAGGCTCTGCAAACCCATGGGGTTGATGCAAGAACCGCAGTGGTTTTGCTGACCCATGATCCAAAGCTCGATGATCCCGCTCTTGAATTGGCATTGCGGTCCGAGGCCTTTTATATTGGTGCGTTGGGATCAAAACGCACACATGAAAAGCGCTGTTTGAGGCTGCAGGAAAAAGGGTTTTCCAAGGGTCAGATCGCCCGCATAAACGGGCCTGTCGGATTGAATATTGGCGCGGCAACCCCGGCGGAAATCGCGACGTCAATCACGGCCGAGATGGTTCACTCTTTAAGGAGCGGCGGATGATATTTGGCCCGGTTCCAACACTGCAGGCGAAAGGCAACATTTTGGCGCACTCGATTGTCTGCTCTGGCCGCCGTTTGCGAAAAGGAATGGAACTGGAAGATGCACATATTGAGCAGCTCTGTGCATCAGGTATTACCGAAGTGACCGTGGCACAGTTGCAAGACAATGATGTGCATGAAAATCAAGCGGCTGCTGAATTGGCCAAAGCTTTGGTGCCCGATGGCAGGGCCGCAGGTTTAGAGTGCACTGCTGCCTTTACCGGGCGGGTTAATCTGGTGGCCACTGGCCCGGGTATTGTTAATCTGCAGGTCGAACGCTTGATCGCACTCAATTCGGTTGATCCTATGATCAGTTTTGCAACGGTTCCAAACTATCAGCAAATGCAAAAGGGCGGGCTTGTTGGAACAGTGAAAATCATAAGCTATGCGGTGGATGGCGAAAAGTTACGTTCCGCTTGCGCCTTGGGCTCTGCTGCGATCAAAATATTGCCGCCACAATTGAAAACAGCGAGCCTGGTGGTCAGTCAAAATGCAAACCGCAATGACGATAAAGGTATTTCTGCAATAAAAACACGGCTTGATGCATTGGGCATCACACTTGAGCAGGTCGTCACCACAGAGCATGAAATAGACCCTATGGCAAAGGCCCTTGGCTCTTTGAAAAGCGAGCTATTGCTGATCTTGACCAGTTCTGCAACATCCGACCCTAATGATACCGCGCCCGCTGCAGTGCGCGCTGCTGGTGGCCAAGTCGAACGCTTTGGAATTCCGGTCGATCCTGGGAATCTGCTGTTTTTGGGGCATATTCGATCCCGGCCGGTGATCGGATTTCCAGGCTGTGTGCGTTCGCGGGCGTTAAACGGGGCTGATTGGGTGCTTTCACAAATTGCCTGTGGTCTTTCGCTTAATGAAAATAGCTTTGCCCAGATGGCCATTGGCGGTCTTTTAAAAGAAATCCCAACACGGCCCCAGCCTCGGCGCCCCAAAAAGTAAAAAGGCGCCCATTAGGCGCCTTGTGATCTTCATTATCTAACTCTTTTTTGATTTTGCCGAGTGCAGCAAATGTAAGATTACTTTGAAATAGGACCGATCATCATAGTCATTTGACGACCTTCCATCTTGGGCATATTTTCAACTTTACCCATTTCCTGGACATCTTCGGCAACCCGCTCTAGCAACTCGCGACCAAGGTTGAGGTGTGCCATTTCACGACCTCTAAAGCGAAGGGTAATTTTGACCTTATCGCCATTTTCGAGAAACTTGAAAACATTACGCATTTTTACATCATAATCATGAGTGTCCGTTCCTGGACGGAACTTGATTTCTTTGATCTCTATGATTTTCTGCTTTTTACGTGCTTCAGATTCGCGTTTTTGCTGTTCGTACTTATATTTTCCGAAATCCATGATTTTACACACGGGAGGTTCTGCATTTGGGGAAATTTCTACCAAATCCAAACCGGCATTTTCGGCCAATTCTATCGCGCGCTCTGGGCTGACGACACCAACATTTTCGCCTTCTGCACCAATAAGACGGACTTCTGGACACCGGATCCGGTCGTTTACGCGGGGGCCGGTTTCGCGCGATGGGGGCGCGTTGTGAGGTCTGCGGGCTATGATGGTCTTCCTTTTGTAGTTGTAAAATTACCAATGAGGTCTAGCGGTCAATCATGAGCTGTTCAAGTGCTAATCCCACTCAGCGTTGTGAGTTTCACAACGGATGTTGCCACAAAGACAACGCTTTGGGATTTGTGTCCCGAAAAATTAGAAACCTAACGCAAAATGTTGACTTTTGATTAGCCAACAAATGCTTTTTCAACCACATATTCTGCAGGATCAGAATTTGCACCTTCGCGCAGGCCATAACTTTCCAAGATTGCTTTCATGTCCGTATTAAGCCCCAAAGATCCGCAAACCATTGCGCGATCCGTTTCTGGATGCATGGCTTGAATCCCCAGATCATTGAAAACGTCTTTGGAGGTCAAAAGGTCTGTAATCCGGCCTGTTTTTGCGCTGGGCTCACGGGTTGTTGTCGGGTAATAGGTCAGCTTATCACCAACCAGTTCTCCGATCAGCGGGTCATCTTTTAGGCTTTCAACCAAAAAACGCCCATATTCCAAATCCGCCACATCGCGGCAGGTATGTGTAAGGATAATCTGTTCATAGTCTTCGTAGGTTTGCGGCTCGCGGATCAAGGATGCAAAAGGCGCAATACCCGTCCCGGTAGAGAAAAACCAAAGCCGCTTTCCGGGCAGCAAAGCATCATGGACCAATGTGCCCACAGGTTTTGGGCGCAAAATAATCTGATCGCCGGGCTTGATATGCTGCAATCTGCTGGTCAGCGGGCCATCCTGCACTTTGATCGAATAAAATTCTAGCTCTTCATCCCATGCGGGTGAGGCAATTGAATAAGCCCGAAGCAACGGTCTGCCATCGTCTTTGAGCAGACCGATCATCACAAATTCGCCTGACCTGAACCGCAGCGATTGTGGCCGCGTGACTCGAAATGAAAACACACGATCCGTCCAGTGCTTTACCTCTGTGACGGTTTGGGCGTCAGGCAATGTGGGGGCTTTTGTTGCGGTTGATTTGGACACTGGAAGTTGCTCTGTCATTTTGATCTTTTCTTTGCAGGGGGTTTAAACGGTTTCAAAAGGAGTTACTAGCGTGATGCGCGTAAACGCTCTTGATAGTCGTGTTTTTGCCAATTCGCCCGGCTGAGCCATAATGCTTCGGCTTGCCGATCCGCCAAAGATTGGTCAATTTCGACCGAATCAAATCCAGACCGCCGTGCCATCGCGTATTGTTCACAAATTACATGCCCTGTGGCGCGAAGCTCTCCGCTGTAGCCGCGCAAACGCAGCAGACGCGCCAAAGTAAAGCCGCGCCCATCTGCGAAACTGGGAAATCCAATCCGAATTTTGTTGGTCGCGGGGTCAATATCCAAGGTCTCGGGGTCCGTTTCGGGGCCAAGATCAATGACGTCATTTTTAGTCCACGTATCGGGGCGAAACCCATCATCTGTTACAATTACAGTCATGCTCTTTCTCCTACCGGCGATTGCACTTGGTTTTCCGTGTGCAGGCCGCATTCCGTTTTTGGGTGATTGCGCCAGCGGCCAGCGCGCTGATCTTCGCCCGGTTGCACTTTGCTGGTGCAAGGGGCGCATCCTATGGATGGATAGCCCTGATCAATCAAAGGATGGCGCGGCAAGCGGTTTTCTTCCATATAGGTGGCAATATCTTCCGCAGACCAATGCGCCAGCGGGTTAACTTTTATTTTGTTTTGATCCGCATCGTATTCAAAAAAATCCAGCTCTTTGCGGATACCACTTTGAAATCTTTTGCGGCCGGTTATCCACGCGCCAAAACCATTCAGTGCCTCTTGCAAAACCTTCGTTTTTCGCAGATCGCAACACCGATCGGGGTCGGTAAATCGCAAAGCCCCATAGGGATCTTTATGGGCGATACTCTGCCGTGAGGGTTGCAAAATTCTAATATCTTTGAGGCCCAGCTTCTCGCTGACATCTGCTTGGTATACCAACGTTTCGGCAAACAGCAGTCTTGTGTCGATAAACAGGACGGGGACCGTATTATCGCAAATGGCCAAAAGATGCAGCAGAGCAACGCTTTCAGCGCCAAGCTTGATACCATCGCAATTTTGTGCAGCGCCAACTCTTTTAAAGCGACCTGCAAGACCTCAGTCGCGCTGTGGTGGCGATATTTTTTATTCAGTTCAGCGACGTCGACTGCGATTGATTTATGCGGCATTGGCCCGCACCGCGCGCTCGGGGTAAAGCGCGGCTTTGAATGGCGTGGCCCCAAGTCGGCGATAGGTTTGCAAAAACGTCTCTTTTGGTTCGCTGCGGAGATCTAGATAGGCGGCAATCAGGCGTTCAAGCGCAGGTAGCAGGTCATCGGCTGAAAAACCTGGACCAGTTCGTTGGCCAATGGCCGCGGTTTCTGTGGCATCTCCGCCAAGGGTGATTTGATAGTTTTCAACCCCCGCCCGATCAAGGCCCAAAATGCCGATATGGCCCACATGATGGTGACCACAGGCATTGATGCAGCCTGAGATTTTAAGTTTCAGTTCGCCAATATCATGCTCTAGTTTTAGCTCATCAAATCGGGTTGCGATCTGCTGTGCGATAGGTATCGAACGCGCCGTGGCCAAAGCACAGTAATCCATGCCCGGGCAGGCAATGATATCCGAGATCAAACCAATATTTGCAGTGGCCAGTTGTGCAGTCTTTAGGCTGGCATGGACCGCTGGAAGGTCGGATTTATGCACATGTGGCAAAATAATATTCTGCTCATGGCTGATCCTGATTTCATCATGGCCATAGCGTTTCGCTAGATCGGCGATTAGGTGCATTTGCTCAGCGGAGGCATCCCCCGGGGTTTGGCCATGCGCCTTTAGGCTAATGGTAGCAATTCCATACTCGGCATTTTGGTGAGCCGTTAAATTTGTATCAACCCACGCGCGGAAAACCGGGTCGTTGGAGTAATTTTGTTCGAACAGCTCTGTGCTATTCTGCTTATAAGCAGGGGCTGCGAACGCCGGTTTGATGTGATCGAATAAGGACTGGTCTGCGCCGTTAAAACTAGGCCGCAGTTCTTTAAAGCGGGCTTCTACAAGTTTGCTAATTTCATCGATGCCATGTTCGTGAACCGTGATCTTGATCCGAGACTTATATTTATTGTCCCGCCGGCCCAATAGGTTCCAGACGCTGATCGTAGCCTCGATAAAGGGCAGCAGATCCGCTTTGGGTAAAAAAGCCCGCAGTATTTTACCAATCATCGGAGTGCGCCCAAGACCGCCGCCGACAATAACTTCAAATCCAGTTTCGCCGTTTTTTTCAACCAACCGCAAACCGATATCATGGGCGCGGGTCACGGCTCTGTCTTGTGCGCTTCCGCTGACAGCAATTTTGAATTTGCGCGGTAGAAATTGAAATTCGGGGTGGTCTGTAGACCATTGCCTAATCAATTCGGCATAGGGGCGCGGGTCTTCTAATTCATCCGCCGCTGCGCCTGATAGGTGATCTGCCGTGACGTTGCGTACAGTATTGCCACTGGTTTGAATGGCATGCATTTCAACCTCGGCCAGCGCATCAAGAATATCAGGTACATTTGGCAGCTTTGGCCAGTTGAACTGGATATTTTGCCGTGTGGTGAAATGCCCATAGCCTTTATCCCAGCGTTGGGCGATGTTTGCCAATTGGTGCATCTGGCCACTGTTTAATGTCCCATAGGGAACCGCCACGCGCAGCATATAGGCATGAAGCTGAAGATAAAGCCCGTTCATCAAGCGCAGTGGTTTAAATTCATCTTCGCTAAGCGCGCCGCTGATCCGGCGCTCGACCTGAGCGCGGAACTGTTTATTACGTTCAGCCACAAAGGCGGCATCAAAATCATTATATGTATACATGGATTAGCCTGCCTGTTTGCCGTGGAAATAGTTGGAGGGCCCCAATTTGCGAAACTCTTCGCGAAAATGTTTGGTTTTCAAACCATCTGGGTGAAGCTCAATATCTGCGAGATAAACGCCAACCGCGACGGAAGTTTGCGACGCTGCACTGATCAAACGAACATCTGCGTCGGCTTCATCGGTGATGACATCTGCGGATTGTAAATCGCGGGTCCAGGTATCATCGGCTGAAAGGTAGATCACATCCCCTTCGATCAGGGCGTTTGCGGTGACGATTTTTGGTGAAAAACTGCGGGCCATTAAGCAAACTCCTGCAATGTTGTCATGATTAGATCGGCCTCAGCTGCGCGTGGGGCAAGCCCATAAAGCGTAAGAGCAGGACCAGAAATATTGGATGTTTCCAAAATATGCGGAAGCGTGTCTAACGTGGCTTCCAAAATGCGCTGGTCCGGTCTTGATGCATTTTCTACAATAGTGACGGGCGTGCTGCGCTCTGCCCCGTGCATGAGCAGTCGGCCTTGGATGAAACGCGCAGATTTTTTACCCATATAAATCGCGGCAACAGTATCTTCCTTGGCCAAGTCTGCCCAATCATGATCCGCAAAGCCGCGCATATCATGGCCGGTCAAATACCGCACAGATGTATTTCGCCCCCGCCGGGTCATGGATTGACCAATGGCTGCAACAGACGCTGATGCCGCTGTGATGCCCGGTACGATATGCCAGCTGATACCTGCCGCCTCGCAAGCTTCTATTTCTTCATCAAGGCGCCCAAATACTGTTGCGTCCCCGCCTTTTAAGCGTAGAACCTGCGCCCCTGATGCCGCGTGCTCAACAATCTTAGTGTTGATGTCTTTTTGGCAGGTTGAGGCGCCAAAGCCTTCTTTGCCTGCGTTGATTAAAATAGCTTCGCGGCGCGCCAGCTCTAAGATAGGAGCGCCTACCAAACGGTCGTAAATAACAACATCTGCGGTATCCAGCGCCTTGCGCGCCTTGAGTGTCAGCAATTCTGGATCGCCCGGACCAGACCCAATAAAGGCTACATGACCGGATGCCTTACGACTACTTTGATGGCTGTCCAACAGATCAACAAGACCACTTTTCACCCGTTCCTCGCCGCCGTCTGCGAGCGCGCGCGGCCCGACAGAAAAGAAAAATTCACTCCAGAATTCACGCCTTTTTCGCCCAAACGGCAAAACTTCTACTTTTGAGCGAAAAGAATTTGCCAAACGCGCCAGAATTCCGACCGTACTGGGCAGTCGAGTTTCAATATCGGCTTTGATCGCGCGGGCGAGAACAGGCGCAGTTCCTTCTGTGCCAATCGCCACCGTGACCGGGTCGCGATCCACGATCGCCGGTGTAATGAACTGGCTATCTTGAAGATTATCTACGATATTGACCAATACCCCGACCGAGCGCGCCAAAGCGGCGACCTTATGATCTTTGCTGGCATCTTCATTAGCAGCATAAAACAATGCCGCGCCTTTAATAAGCTCTGCTGTAAGTGGTGTTTGAACTAAGCGCAGCCGTTTGGTGCGCGCCCATTCTGTGATCTCAAGGTCTGGCTGTTCTGCAAAGACCTCAATTTTTGCGGAGGTCTTTAGCAAGAGGCGTAATTTCGCCTTTGCGGCTTCGCCGCCCCCCGAAAGCACGACACGGTTTTGCTTTAGCGAAAGAAAGATCGGAAAATGGTCCATATTGGCATCCCGCAGTTCAAGTTGACTCTTCCTCTAATATAGGAAATATTCCCTTGTAATAGCCAGTATGACCATCAAATAAGGAATTAAATTCTGAAATGGGTGGAAATAAACAGATTTGTTCCAAGTGCGAAGAGGAATTGGAAATGTCAGTTCGAATAGACGAAACGGATCGGAAAATTCTCATCGAGTTGCAAAGCGATGCCAGTCAATCATTGGACGAAATTGCCAAGAAAGTCAGTTCATCCAAGACCCCTGTTTGGAACAGGATTCGTAAACTCCGCGAAGCAGGCGTTATTGGGCAAAGCACTGTTGTTTTGGATGCCGAAACGCTTGGGTTCGAAGCCTGCTTTTTTGTTTTAATTCGTACCAGCGAACATGATGCTGCATGGCAGTCGCAATTTCTAAAAGCACTTCGTGACCGCCCCGAGGTTCAAGAGGCCCACAGGTTGGCAGGTGATATAGATTATATTTTAAAAGTTCGCGTCAGAAACGCCCGCGCCTATGATACATTTTATCAAGCACTGATATCAGAAGTAAGGGTGCATAATGTGACAGCTCTTCTCAGCATGGAAGAGATCAAATCAACGACGATGTTGCCTCTTAATCTAAGCTAAGATTGCGCCTTGTAAAAAAGGCTAACGGAGATTTTTGGAGAGCGTATTTTGAACAATGAATACGGCAAAAGATCCTGCCGCCATTGCAATAAGACCCCATTTCCACGCCGCATAGCTTTCCAGACCGCCACTCCAATCTAAAACAAATCCAACAATTGGTGGCCCAATGATCGAACCGATGAACCTTCAATTGGCCTTGAGCCACGGTTCATTGATATGGTGTTCGAAATTTTGTCTGATTTGCAGCACAAGGACGGCAAAACCATAATTATGGTTGAGCAAAATGCGAAAAAGGGTCTGGCTTTTGCAGACGTTGGATATGTGCTTGTGTCCGGCGAAACGGCGATTGCAGATGAAGGCGACAAGTTGCTTAAAAAACCCCGATTTAGGACGCTTGTTTCTCGGGGGATAAAACTTCACCACAGAAGAATATAGGAACTAATTTGGGGGGGTGGCCTGCCTCCCAAATCCTTCTTTTTATCCGAAGTTGGCAAAGGTCTTTGGCCTTGTGTTGCCAAAATTCTACTCACCTAGTTTTTGATGGAATCTCGCATCATACAACCCCGCATCTACTTCAATTATATGACAGAAATAAAATCAGATTGATATCTTTTCATATAAGAAGTAATTTTCTTTTGCCTCTTATAGCTCACTCAAGAAAAGTTGTTGCAAGAAAATGCAGAACGATATCGAACGAAAAATAGCCGTCATATTTGTGACTGACGCTGTCAGCTTTAGCAAATTGATGGAAAAGAACGAAGATGAAACTCTGCGCAGTTTTCGGTCGTGCCGTGAAATTTTAAATAATCTTTTTGAAGAGCACGGCGGGCGTATTTTTAATACTGCGGGCGATTCAGTGCTGGCTGAGTTTCAAAGCGCGGTGTCAGCTGTTATTTGCGCTAAGGAATTTCAAAAACTGGTCAATGAACGAAATCAAAACGTATTGCCTGAGGCACAGATGACATTCCGCATTGGTATCAACATGGGTGATGTGATCGTAGAGGGCGATAATCTTTATGGTGAAGGGGTTAATTTAGCTGCCCGCTTAGAAGCTTTAAGCCAACCTGGCGGTGTTTGTCTGTCAAAAAGCATCATTGATTTTGTGAATACAAAAGTTGATCTGGTTTTCAATGATCTTGGTGAACAAAAGGTCAAAAATACCGTTCTTCACGCCTTTGATATGGCAGACTTGGGTCTTGAACAAAGACAGCTTGATGCCGCAGAGCGCCCGAGTGAGCAACTCAATCAACCGCCAACAATAGCGGTTCTTCCATTTAGCAATTTAAGCAATGATCCGGAACAGGAATATTTTGCGGACGGTATTACAGAAGATATAATTTCGCATTTGTCCCAGTGGAAAACATTTCCTGTAATTTCAAGTAATTCAACCTCTGCCTATAAAGGATCAAAAGAGCCGACCAAGCAAATTGCCGATGAGTTGGGTGCCCGTTATCTTGTTGTCGGGAGCGTCAGAAAGGGCGGTAACAAAGTCCGAATAAATGCAAAACTAATCAATGTTGAAGACGATACCCAGATTTGGTCACAAAACTGGGACAGGTCGCTTGAAGATATTTTTGAAATACAAGACGAAGTATCCCAAAAGGTTGCTGTTTTTATTTCCCCCGCACTTAAAGCAAATGAGCTCAAACGCCTGAATAACAGGAAAAATATCGACCTCAGTTCTTGGGACCAATACTTACAAGGTTTGGCATTTTTAAATAAATCTAAAGAGGTCAAAGAGCTTGAAAGCCAATTCGATTTCAAGAGAAAGGCAGTTTCCCATTGTAAAAAGGCTATCGAAATAGATGCAAGCTTCAGCGAACCGCATTTGGTCATTGCATCTTGTATGATTGATTTTATTTTCATTCCCCAATTGGCCTCTGAGCGGCCTGAGAATGAAAAAAGATTCTTTGAACATTGTGAAAAAGGCTACAGCTTAGATCCGAATAATCCTGATGCCATCAGTTTGAAGGGAATTTCTTTTTATCTAAAACAAGACCCTGAGAGGATGGTTGAATTCATCAAAAAAGCGCTTGAATCAAACCCCAACCATCCGCGGTCGCTTGAGATGTATTCTATACAACTTCAGCGGGAAGGTGAATTTAATCAAGCGATAGAAGTTATCAAAAGAGCAATGGAAATTGACCCGGTTTCAAGAGGCGAATTAGAAAGTTGGCTTGTATTTTGCCATATCGGGAAAAAAGATTGGGCCAGTGCCATTATATCCATCGACAGATGTATCGAAACTGCACCGCTTGATAGGCTTTTTGGGTTCAAGGCTGCTGTCTTGGCTTCGGATGGGCAAATCGAAGAAAGCAAGATCTGGTTGGCAAAGTATCAAAAAGCGAGACCAGAGATTAAAACACTTGAAGATTATCGGAAAGTCGTGCCTGAAATGAATGAGTTCCTGAAAGAAAACTTAATTGCAGGTATTAAACTTGCAGGGCTCCCGGAAGCGGGCTGAATGGCATTTCTCAATTGGTGCAATCTAAAAGTCCTGCGAGCAGTTCGCAAAAAAATCCTTTTTTACTGCTCCCAGTTTGGATCCCGTTTTTCAATAAAGGCGCTGATGCCCTCCTCTGTATCACGAAACAGCATATTTTCAGCCATCACGCTACCAGTGTAATCATATGCGTCTGACAGGGGCATCTGCAACTGGTTGTAAAAAGCCTCTTTGCCGATTTTCACAGCCACGGCCAGTTTACTAGCCACTGTTTCTGCAAGTTCATCTGTGGCATCTTGCAGACCATCTTCGCTAGCAATGCGATTAACCAAACCCAACTCGCGAGCACGTTCGGCATTAATAAATTGACCTGTGGTCAGCATTTCAAAGGCTTGCTTTCGAGGAATATTACGAGAAAGTGCAACCATAGGTGTGGAACAGAACAGTCCGATATTAACGCCATTTACACCAAAGCGAGTGTTATCTGCCGCCACAGCCATATCGCAACTTGCCACCAGTTGGCACCCTGCAGCGGTGGCAATACCGTGCACTTGGGCGATCACAGGTTGAGGAAGCTTTTGGATTGAAGTCATCATCCGTGCGCATTTTTGGAAGAGTTCTGTGAAGTAGGCTTTGCCACCGTCTTCTGCCTGCCGACCCGCAGTCATTTCTTTAAGATCATGACCGGCGCAAAATGCTTTCCCGGCTCCTGACAGGATTACAGCCCGAATATGGTGATCATTTTGCAAACTATCAAATTGACTTTGAAGCGCGCTGAGCATCTCCTCTGACAAAGCGTTCAATTTTTCTGGCGCATTCATTTTTAGATGCGCTATTGCATTTTTGTCGTGACGTTCCAACAAAGCCATC
Source organism: uncultured Paracoccaceae bacterium (assembly GCA_965659715.1). Taxonomy (GTDB): domain Bacteria; phylum Pseudomonadota; class Alphaproteobacteria; order Rhodobacterales; family Rhodobacteraceae; genus CABZJG01. Next base: position 23,528 of record CBFHXE010000014.1, read on the forward strand.
TTGCTCTCCACCCTGTTTCGGTGAAACCTTAGAGTAAATAATATATAAGGAAAAGGATGATGTTACATTTTACGTCAACTACTCTGATTGAGTACTTAGAGCAGGTGTTTCCCCAAATTAAAGGCGAGTTTACTGTTCTTGACTTGGCTGAGCGCCACTTAAAGGTAAAACTCAATGTTCAAGATAAACATTTACGCCCCGGGGGCACAGTTTCTGGCCCCAGCATGTTCAGCCTGGCTGATGTATCGGTCTACATGGCCATTATCGCAATGATTGGTCAGGAACCCCTAACGGTCACAACTGGGTGTTCGCTTGACTTCATGCGAAAGCCAGTCGGGGGCCGGGATATTATTGCCAGTTGCACATTGTTAAAGCTTGGTCGAAGTTTGGCTGTCGGGGATGTCTTAATTCATTCAGAAGGTACGTCAGAGCCTGTCGCGCGCGCCACGATGACTTATGCCATCCCGCAAAAAGCGAAACCTTGATGCCAATGTCAAAGACACCCCGAAGAGAGTTGGTTGATTAGGCTTTGGGCGCGGCCGCAGGGGCTTGCGCTGGCTTGTTGCGTGCGCCTTTGGTAAGTGGATCATCTTGCCGTTGCACTGAGCCCTCAAAATGAGCACCAGATTCAATCGCGATGGTTTTATGAATGATATCGCCTTCAACCCGCGCTGTTGCAGTTAAGCGTACTTTCAATCCGCGTACGCGACCAACAATGCGTCCGTTGATCACCACATCATCTGCGATCACTTCGCCTTTGATCGTGGCACTTTCGCCAATTGTCAAAAGATGGGCTCGGATGTCGCCTTCCACAGTGCCTTCAACTTGAATATCACCGGTGGTTTTCAAATTTCCTGTGATGTGCAGATCTGAAGAAAGAATTGATGCCGGCGGTTTAGACTTTGGAGCCTTGGGTTTGAACTCGCCGCTGTCTGAGGACTTTGATGTCTCGGGCGAAGATGCCGGTGTAGCAGCATCTGTATCTGTTTGTGCGGGGTCGTTTATTTTGCTTTTAGAAAACATCTTTTGCAGCCTTGATATAGTTCATCGGGTTAACAGCTTTTCCGTTTGAGCGGATCTCATAGTGTAAATGGGTTCCTGTTGAGCGTCCAGTATTTCCCATATCACCAATCCTCTCGCCGCGCGAGACCCTTTGGCCATTTTTCACGCGAATTTTTGAAAGGTGAGCATAGCGGGTTTCGTAACCAAAGTCATGCTTGATTTTTATCAAACGCCCATAGGCAGATTGCCGACCTGCAAAAATCACGACGCCATCCGCAGAAGCATAAATGGGGGTGCCGTGCGGCGCAGCAAAATCTAATCCATTGTGCATGCGGCCCCACCGAGGGCCAAAGCCGGACGTGAAGCGATGGTTGTCCTTAATTGGATGCGCAAGAGGCACTTTTTCAATGGCAATCCGATATATATTCAGTGTCCCCAAGTCAGATAGAATTTTACTAGCGCGTTGCTCTTCAAAGCTCATCTGAGCGTTTTTGTCACTTGGCTGCATAAAGGGGCCGCCGTACCCAGAGTAACCACGTCGGACGGCTTCTAAAATCGCTTTTGGGTTCATCCCCGCTGATCGGAACATTTTTTCCAAAGGTTGCACTGAAACAATCATTGCTTCTTCAATTTGGCGGAAAATTTGGCCGTTTCTCTCCTCCATCAATCGCATTTCAAGAGCGATTTCTTCGACCTGCTGTCTGGCCAAATCTGCTTGTATCGTCATCAAGTCCCGCTCGGCAGCGGTTTCCTTCAATGCCGTATTGAGAAAATCAATTGTTTGTGAACCAACATTGTTGTCTTGATAAATATCATAGGTTGTATTTGAGGGATCGCCGGTTTCAGATAGACGGCGAATTTCAGCTTCGGCAGTTTGGCGGGCTTTAAGCGATTTTTGCAGTTTTTCTTGGACTGTTGCCATGCTGATAGCTAATTCACGCCGGCGCACTTCCAATTCAAGTAATTGAGACTGTTTCCCAGCGACCTCGCGCAAGGCAAGATCAAATTTCCGATGGGCAGTTTTGGTCTCATCAGATCGCAAATCTCTTTCGTTTGAAATTGTTTTGAGCCGGCTTTGATAGCTTTGCTGATCTAGAACAGCCTGTTCCCTAAAATTACCTGCGCCCAGCGTGTCCATCAAAAAAATAGCAGTTGCTAGTATTGTCCATGCCAAAAGAATGGCCAAGCAAAAAAATAACATCGCTTGCGTCGTCGATCGCAACCTGAAAAAAAGTGTATCGTTTCTGGAACGAAGATACACTTTACGTTCGGGGAAAAAGCGCTCCCAGAAGGTATCTGATTTTTCTGACAGCCGGACGTTCAACGACCTGTTCCCCAATACATCCCGTTGGCTTTCTTTGGTCAAAACAGCTAACAATCACTGATCTTGGGTGCAAGCGCTTTTCTTGAGTGGGCTCGTTGTTGGCAAAATTGTTCTCATTCGAAAGCAACAAAAATTATTATGAAAAATGAGCTGGCTTTAAATCCTCGGCCAGAGGCCAGTAAAAGTCAGGCGGCAATCCAGCATCAGCCCTCTTTTCTTCGTTGAAAGGAGGCTTGAGGTTCCCTTTGAAGTATTTTCTCACCAAATTGTGAAAAACTTCTTTTGGGTCCAAGTTATCGCGCCCACACAGAAAATTAAACCACTTTGAACCATAAGCGACATGAGATACCTCTTCGCGGTAAATGACCTCAAGCGCAGTAACCGCCTCATCGGCTTTTGCTCTGCGGAAAATTTCAATCATATTGGGGGTTACATCTAGCCCCCGGGCCTCTAATACCATTGGCACCACGGCCAAGCGTCCGAGAAGGTCGGATTTTGTATCTTCGGCTGCGCGCCACATGCCTGCATGTGCTGGCAATGCGCCATAAAAACTGTCCATTTCCTCAAGGCAGGAACTGACCAGTTTGAAATGCTTACTTTCTTCTGCTGCCGCCTTTACCCAGTCATCAAAAAATCCAAGTGGCAATGGCACGTGACTGAAGCGCGCAATTATATCCCAATGCAGGTCAACGGCGTTTAACTCGATGTGCGCAACAGCATGCAGGAGCGCTATGCGGCCCTCAACAGATCCAGGTTTGCGTTTTGGTACATACCTTGGAGACAGCAGCTGGGGGTGCTCTGGCCTTGCCGGGTGCAGCGGCGGGGCTGCAGTTCCGATGGCAATCGAATTTTTGCCGTCTCGAGCCTGCTGCCATGTTTCAGCATGACGTAAAGACAGGTCTGTTTTGGCTTTGCCGTCGGCCGTGGTCAAAACCTCAACAGCCATTTCGGCCAAAGTCAGGTTGCTTATGTTCATTTTTTATCCCTGAAGGTTTACAATGATTTGGCGGCTTCTAACACGTTCTCAGCATGACCAGTGACTTTTACTTTTCGCCACTCTTGCACAATCTCGCCTTGCCCGTTGATCAAAAACGTTGACCGTTCAATGCCAAAATATGTTTTCCCATACATTGATTTTTCTTTCCAGACGCCAAATGTCTCCGATACATTGTTATTTTCATCTGACAGCAAGGGGACTGTAAGGTTTTGTTTTTCAACAAACTTATCATGACTTTTAACACTATCTTTGGATATACCAACCACATGTACTCCAATTTTTTCAAAATCAGCTTTCAGGGCGGAAAAAGCCTGGGCTTCTTTTGTGCACCCGCTCGTGTTGTCACGCGGGTAGAAAAACAAAACTAATGCAGAGGGCCGAAAATCGGCCAAATTTATGGTTGCGCCCCCATCGCGTGGCAACTGTACATCTGGGGCAGGGTAGGGCAAGTTTGACATAGAGCTCTCCTCTCGGTAACGCACTATCGCAGTATGATAGAGCGCCGTAAATTGAAATAAAGTGCCAAGGCCAATGAAATGGTGAAAAATTCAAGCAAATTATGGAGGTGGCTTGCAGTGCTTCCACCCTTTTTGCGACGAATACTCACAGTATTTTTTGCAGTACTCACATCGGGCTTTTTTGCTGCTGTGCTTTTTATCATTTTACTTCACAACCGTGAGGTTGAGCTTCCAGCTTGGGCAGAAAAATTTGTGAGCAATCAAATTGACGCGTCGCTTTCTGACTTAAATGTGCGTTTTGAAACAGCATATATTACCTTGGATCAGAGTTGGCAGCCGAGTTTTGGGTTTAAAGATATTAAAATAACGTCCAGTAAAGCGCCGGGACCAGTTTTACTGAACCGTATGGCGATAAATTTATCTTTGGCGCGGGCTCTAGAAGGAAGGTTTAGAATTAGCACAGTACAGGTCGATGGGGTGTTTATTACGCTTTTTCGTGACCAGTCTGGAGCGGTTACAGCGCAGTTTGGCGATTTTGATTCACAATTTGAAAAAATTCCTACTGCATACGACCTGATAGCAACGGTCGATACTTTCCTTTTGCAACAGGCTTTATCCAGTTTTCACTCTTTGGATGCAAGGGGCATAACACTTGAATATGTTGATCGCCGCTCAAACCGCCGTTGGGCTGTGGATGGGGCTCGATTTAATATCAAGAAAACAGATGATAAACTAATCGCTCGCGCGGATATGGCATTGCTTACTGGGGGTGCTGATGTGGCCACTCTGGAGACAAGTTTTGAGCATGTGATTGGTCAAAATGAAAGTCTTTTTGGGCTGAGTTTCGTTGATATGCCGGCCGAAATTATCTCTAGTCAACTGCCGGCTTTAGCATGGTTGAGTGCCCTACGTGCACCCATATCGGGGGCTTTGCGCGGCGGCTTTGACAGCTCAGGCTCTTTAGGGCAGATAAATGCTTCTGTGCAAATTTCAAATGGAGCCCTTCAGCCAAATTCTGAATCGCGCGCAATTCTATTTGATTCCGCCAGTGCCTATTTTACCTATGATACTCATAAGGCTCTGCTAAACTTTGATGATGTTGCGATCTCAAGCCGCGATCTAAGCCTGTCAGCACAAGGATACGCCATTCTTGAGCCGAACGATGATTGGCCTACCGGCTTATTTGGTCAGTTTGAATTTTACGACATTCGCGTTAATCCAGACGGGCAATTAGACGCACCCGTGACGTTGAACCATGGCACTATGGATTTTCGCTTATTGCTTGAGCCTTTTGAATTGCAAGTGAAACAATTTTTTGCCGAGGAAACTAATCGCGATGTCGCCGTTAGCGGCGCTGCGATATTGAATGCAGATGAGCAAGGCTGGAGCGTTAACGTTGATGCGGAGGCCTCGCGGGCAACGTCTAATGATGTTTTGGCCTATTGGCCGCCTAATTTTAAGCCAAAATCGCGAAACTGGGTGAAGCAAAATGTCAAAACGGCTGTTTTAAAAGATATTCGATATTCTATGCGTCTGAAAGAGGGCGAACCACCAAGAACTGACTTGGGATATAGCTACCAAAATGCGGAAATTCGGGTTCTGAAAACATTGCCGTCCATTAAAAATGGCTCAGGACAATTTTCGTTGGCCAACAACCGATTGGCGACAAAACTTACAACTGCAACTTTTGTTCCGCAAAGCGGGGAAACCGTTGATCTATCTGGCTCATATTTTGTCATTCCAGATGTGCGGATAAAACCGGCTCCGGCGGTTGCAGAAATCAGAGCCACTGGGTCGGTGACCTCTGCTTTGACCACATTGAATTATCCTCCCATGAAAGCGCTAGATAGACTAGATTTCGCAACAGATTCTGTCGGTGGGCAAGCCGAGATCAAAGCAATAATTGAATTTCCTGTGATTCGGGGTGCGCCGCCAGAGCAAATTCGGTACACCGCTTCGGCCGTCATAAATAATGCAATAAGCGACCAAATTGTTCCCAATCAAACTCTTTCCGCAAAAGTCGTTAATGTTCAGGTCGACAACGACGCCTTGCAAATAGACGCTTTGGCAGAAATGCGCGGAATTTCATTTGATACTGCATTTCGGATGGCAATGGGTGAAAATGCAGCAAAAACCCCAGCTATTTTGAACTCAAAGCTACAACTTTCAATGGATTTGATCGAAGCGTTTTCTATTCCTCTGCCGGAAGGTCTTTTGAACGGCTCAAGCCCAGCGGATTTAACGGTTGAATTCAATAAGGACGCTGATCCTGAATTTTTCGTGTCTAGTGATTTGTTCGGTTCAACCCTCTCAATTGATAGGCTGAATTGGCGCAAGCCTAAAATGAGCCAAGCGCAGTTTGAACTCACAGGAACCCTAAGTCAGAATATCAAGGTTAACCGTTTTGCTTTGAGAGGTGCTGGTCTAGTAATGGATGCAGTAGTTGACATAGACGCTCAAAATCAATTTGAGGCCTTAACATTCTCTAAGTTTGCAATCTCGGATCAATTAAATGTCTCTGGAATGCTGGACGCAAACGGGGATATCAAAATTTCAGGTGGCACTTTGAATTTGCCAGAGTTTCTGGACTCTGAAGCTGAAACCTTGAACACTCCCACGACTGAGTTCGACTTAGATGTTGCTTTAGATGCAATGAAAATAAGCAAAAATAACTCGATACATCAGTTTAAAGGCAAGTTCACCAATGGCGCGACATTAGCGGGAGAATTTAGGGCAAATCTTAACGAACGCGCGCCATTTGGTGGTGAAGTTAGACCGAATAATGGGAATATTAGAATTAAGGCCGGATCAAATGACGCCGGTCAATTTTTAATGGCGCTTGACGTTCTTGAGCGGGCGCAGGGTGGTCGATTGCTTTTGACATTGGATCAAAGAGATACTGCTGGTGAAATGGATGGGGTCTTGAGAGTAACAGATATTAAACTGCAAAAAATGCCACTGCTTGCAGAACTGCTAAATGCGATGAGTATTGTGGGTCTTCTGGATCAATTAACTGGCCCTGGCGTGATAATGAATGAAATTGATGCAGTCTTTCGTATAACCGATGATCAAATCATTGTTCAAAGTGCATCCGCTTTAGGACCGTCGATGGGAATTACCCTGGATGGTTATTATAACCTCGAGAGTAAAACCTTCGACATGCAGGGGTTTTTCTCTCCTTTGTATTTAGTGAATGGAATAGGGTCTATTCTATCTCGAAAAGGCGAAGGTTTTTTCGGATTTGGCTTCAATCTTGAGGGGACCACAGATAGACCACGGTTCATTATCAATCCTCTTTCTGCGATCACCCCAACTATTCTTCGTGATCTTTTCCGAAGACCGCCTCCTAAGTTAGAGTAAAGCGAACACATGCACCTAATTGATTTTGACTTTGATCTGCCTGAAAATTTGATTGCTACGCGCCCGGTATCACCGCGCAGCGCGGCACGATTGCTTTGGTGTGAAGGTGAAAAGACATTTGACCGGCAGGTTTCTGATCTTGTGGATATCTTGCGTCCGGGTGATCGCCTTGTGCTCAATGAAACAAAAGTCATACCAGCTAGACTTTTTGGCACGCGTCACCGCCCCGAAGCTGTTGGTGGAAGTGGTAAAGCCGCCATTGAGGTCACCTTGTTATCTTTTACCCCTCAAGCGCAGTGGAACGCATTGGTGCGGCCACTTCGGAAAGTTTCAATTGGGGAGCGAATTGAATTTGGGAATGGATTAATTGCGATATTGGTGGACAAATTTGATGGCCAAGCCGTGTTGTCATTTAATCTTGAGGGTGAGGATTTTAATACAGCATTGGACAAGATAGGAAAAATGCCATTGCCGCCGTATATCGCGGCCAAAAGACCTGCTGATGATCAGGATAAATTGGATTACCAAACTGTTTTTGCGCGCACGCAAGGCTCAGTTGCCGCGCCAACGGCCTCGCTGCATTTTGACGCTGAGATACTGTCAGCCTTGGCTCAAAAAGGCGTTGAACTTACATATGTCACTCTGCATGTTGGAGCCGGCACATTCTTGCCGGTTAAAGCGGACCTGATTAAAGACCATAAGATGCATTCTGAAACGGGCTATGTTTCGCCCACGGCGGCTGCGGAAATTAATCAAACCTTGGAAAGTGGTCGGCGCGTCATTCCCGTTGGCACGACAGCGCTACGATTGATTGAAACAGCAGCGCAAAAAAAAGGTGTTATTTCACCATGGTCGGGGGCAACAGATATATTTATTTATCCCGGCTATAAGTTCAAAATTGCAAGTGGGTTGATGACCAATTTCCATTTGCCAAAATCCACCCTGCTCATGCTGGTTTCTGCACTTATGGGGCAAATTAGGGTAAAAGAAATTTACGATCATGCTATCACTAAAAATTATCGGTTTTTTTCTTATGGTGATGCGTCGCTTTTAATCCCTAGTGAGGCGAATAAAGTAGATTAAAAAATTCATTCCCCTTTAGGTAAAGCATAGATTCGCATTTGCAATTTATATTCATTGCATAGGAGTGGAATTTTGTTTTCTGTTTTCACCAATTCCTGGGCCTTGCTTTTTGGAATGATGCTTTTGATGATTGGCAATGGCCTTCACGGCACGCTTTTAGGCGTTCGTGGAGAAATTGAACAATTTTCGACCTTTCAAATGTCAATTGTGATGTCTGCTTATTTCGTCGGATTTTTAGGGGCGAGCCGGATGGCGCCAGAAATGATCCGCCGCGTTGGTCACGTTCGGGTTTTTGCTGCCCTGGCCTCATTTATCTCAGCCGTGCTGGTTCTGTTTCCTGTGATCGCTAATCCATGGGTTTGGGCTTTAGGGCGGGTCATTATAGGATTTTGTTTTTGTGGGGTCTATGTGACTGCCGAAAGTTGGCTCAATAATGCCGCGACAAATGAAAACCGTGGACAATCACTTTCTCTCTATATGATTATCCAAATGTTAGGTTTGGTGGTCGGGCAAGGGCTCTTGATGCTAGCAGATCCAGGCGGTTTTGTTTTGTTTATTGTTATATCTATTCTAGTTTCGCTGTCGTTTGCTCCAATTTTATTGTCTATTACACCCACCCCCGCTTTTGAAACAACCAATCCGATGCAACTAAAACAACTGATTGTAACATCACCACTTGGATGTGTTGGAATGTTTCTGCTTGGTGGAGTCTTTTCAGTGCAATTCGGCATGGCATCTGTTTTTGGTGCAGAAATATCATTAACTCTGGCAGAGATATCTGCTTTTGCAGCAGCATTTTATATAGGAGCTATGTTAGTGCAATATCCGGTCGGTTGGATGTCTGATCGCATGGATCGTCGCCAACTGATTATGGGGCTCTCGGTCATGGGAACTGGAGGGGCCATACTTGCGATCATTGCAGGTAGCAACTTTATTGTGCTACTGATATCGGCTTTCCTTATTGGTGGCATGTCCAATCCACTGTACTCACTTCTGATTGCGCATACCAATGATTATTTGGAGTTTGATGATATGGCCGCCGCCTCAGGAGGGCTGCTGTTCATTAATGGCGTTGGCGCGATTTCTGGGCCTCTTATTGTGGGTTGGGTGATGCAGTCCTATGGACCTTTTGGATATTTCTTGATTATTGCCCTTTTGCTGGGAGCCCTAGCGCTTTATGCCGCATACAGGACAACACGCCGTGCTGCGCCGTCTGTAGAAGATGCCAACTCTTATACGCCGGTTTTGCCAACAGCGTCGCCCGTTGCGCTTGAGCTGGCGCAAGAATTTGCAATTGAAGCAGCTCAGGAAGATGAAAATTTACAAAATACAGACTAATTTATCAGTTTTATGCCATATATAGTAAAAAAGTGTTTTCTTTTGGTTGAAAATGAAATGTAACATTCTTGTAGGTTGATTTTGCATTAGGGAGTCGTCGTCATGAATCCAGATGACGTTTTGCGGTTTTGGGTAGATGAAGTTGGACCTAAAGGTTGGTATGACACTTCTGAAACGTTAGATGCAGAAGTGCGTAATTTATTTGAACCCACTTGGCAGCAGTTAAAGCTTGGTTCATTTAGTCTTTGGCTGACTTACCCAACAGGGGCATTAGCCTACATTATTTTAGCAGACCAATTTCCGCGTAATATGTTTCGCGGAACAGGCTTGGCATTTGCAACAGATAAAATTGCAATTGCTGCTGCAAAATCTTCTATCAAGCAGCGTTGGGATATGCGAATCGACGAGCCAGCTCGGCAATTTTTCTATCTGCCTTTGATGCATTCTGAAAGCCTATGTGATCAAGATCGCTGTGTCAGACTAATGTCCGAGCGTATGAAAAAAACCGGGGCTTCAAATCTTTTGCATGCCCAAGCACATCGAGAAATTATTAGGGCATTCGGGCGATTCCCCTATCGCAATGAGGCACTTCAGCGCCGGTTTACCGATCCTGAGCAGGAATTTATTGATCAAGGGGGATATGGCGCAACGCTAACAGAATTGGCGCAGGTCAGCTGAATTTCAGAGAGGCATTGAAGCAAATTTAAAAATAGTTTAACGTTAAACTGAATTTTTTGTTGCGGAGCCTTTTATGTCCTCTAAGTCTTTTGATGTCGTCGTTGTTGGCGCCGGTCCCGGTGGGTATGTTGCTGCTATTCGGGCAGCACAACTCGGACTGAAAACTGCTATTGTTGAGCGTGAACATATGGGCGGTATCTGCCTTAATTGGGGATGTATTCCGACAAAAGCCATGTTGCGCTCATCTGAAGTGTTTCATTTGATGCATCGTGCCAAAGAATTCGGTCTTGGAGCCGAGAAAATTAGCTTTGATTTAAACGCTGTTGTCTCGCGGTCGCGTGGTGTTGCGAAACAATTAAACCAAGGCGTAGGCTTCCTAATGAAAAAAAATAAGGTGCAAGTTTTCATGGGAACTGCGACTTTGACAGGTCCTAACATTGTCTCGGTTAAAACGGACAAGGAAACCCAAAAGTTAACTGCAAAAAATGTGGTTTTAGCAACCGGGGCGCGTGCAAGAGAATTACCGGGGCTTGAGGCTGACGGTGATCTTGTGTGGACCTATAAGCACGCTTTGACCCCGTCTAGAATGCCGGAAAAGCTTTTGGTAATCGGCTCTGGTGCAATTGGAATTGAGTTTGCAAGCTTTTACAACACGTTGGGCGCAGAAACCACGGTCGTTGAAGTGCTTGATCGGATCTTGCCCGTGGAAGATGCTGAAATAGCAGATTTTGCAAAAAAACAGTTTCTTAAACAAGGCATGGTTATCCGAGAAAAGGCCATGGTGAAAAAACTCGACCGCAGGTCCGGCAAAGTCATCGCGCATATTGAGCAAGACAAGAAAGTGGATCGGCACGAATTTGACACGGTTATTTCCGCGGTTGGGATTGTTGGAAATGTTGAAAACCTAGGTTTGGAAAATTTGGGTGTGAAAATTGATCGCACCCATGTTGTGACCGACGAATATTGCCGAACATCGGTCAAGGGCGTTTTTGCCATTGGCGACTTGGCAGGGGCGCCTTGGTTGGCACATAAAGCCAGTCATGAAGGCACGATGGTGGCAGAACTGATTGCCGGGAAAAAATCGCACGCCGTTGATCCCAACAGCATTGCGGGATGCACCTATTGCCATCCCCAAATTGCCAGTGTTGGGATGACTGAAGCTCAGGCAAAAGATGCCGGTCATGATATTAAAGTGGGGCGGTTTCCATTTATTGGAAATGGGAAAGCAATTGCATTGGGCGAACCTGAGGGCATGATCAAAACCATATTTGATGCAAAAAGTGGTGAATTGCTTGGCGCCCATATGGTGGGTGCAGAAGTAACCGAGCTTATTCAGGGATATATTGTTGGCCGGAAACTTGAAACCACCGAGCAGGACTTAATGGAAACGGTTTTCCCGCATCCAACATTATCCGAAATGATGCACGAAAGCGTGTTGGACGCGTTTGATAAGGCAGTCCATATTTGACTTTATTCAACCAAATATGAATTTTCTACAAAACTTTTGATGTGGGCTCGTCTTAAGCTGTAAACGCTTCGGACACTGTGCGGTTTGTATGTGCCTGTTCTGTGACCTTAAGCGCTACGTCTGCGTCCGCCGCGCCGACCGCCACGGCCACCGGCTTCTCCACCCGATCCAGCAGGTTTGTTGAAATGTATCCAAGCTCCGCCATGCGGGTCATTGTCTGTCAAAAGGTTAGCTGCACGAATTGCTTCCATTTCTTTTCCGGGTTTTGGAAGTGTTGATCCAAGTCCGAAAAGCGAAACAAAGGCTTCATCCTCCATTCCAGCGGGCAGGATAATGCCCGCAGCTTCTACTTCAGCCTTTTTTTCTGCAATTTTCTTTTGTGTCACAGGCAAGGCAACGGGGTTCATAATTGCCGATGTCATGCCGGCGCCCATTGCCATTGGTAAAAAGGCATTGTTTATCCCGTGCCGGTTAGGCAGCCCAAACGAAACATTAGATGCGCCGCAGGTGGTGTTCACCCCCAATTCTTCACGCAGTTTTCTAACCAAGGTAAAGACTTGTTTGCCAGCCGTTGCCATCGCGCCAATGGGCATCACAAGAGGATCGACCACAATGTCATGTGCCGGTATGCCAAAGTCAGCAGCGCGCTCAACGATTTTTTTCGCTACAGCAAACCGAACGTCGGGATCTTCTGAAATGCCTGTGTCATCGTTTGAAATTGCTACAACGGGAACATTGTATTTTTTTACCAGTGGAAGGACAAATTCCAATCGCTCTTCCTCACCAGTAACAGAATTAAGAAGGGGTCGGCCTTCTGCGATTTGCAATCCTGTTTCCAAAGCTTCCGGAACAGAACTATCAATGCAAAGCGGGATATCTGTTAATCCCTGTACCAGCTCGATGATTTTTTTCATCAAGGGGGGTTCGGTTTCGTTCGGATTTGGGTTTGAATTGTAAACCACACCCGCGTTAATATCGAGGATATTGGCGCCAGCAGCCACTTGGGCAATCGCATCCTTTTCAACGGTTGAAAAATCGCCTGCTTCTAATTGAGCGGCTAGTTTTTTCCTGCCGGTTGGGTTAATGCGCTCGCCGATCACGCAAAACGGTTCGTCAAAGCCTAGTATCGCAGTCTTGGTTTTCGATTCAACAATCGTGCGGGTCATAATAAGTCCTTATGAAGCATTGGAGGGAACAGCAGATCGACCACCGTGGTTGATTGCCCATGTTGCATTGGTCTTGATCCCTCCAAGTGGAAAGAAATGCACATTTGTGATGTTAAAGTCGGGTGTGGCTGCTTTGTGTTTTGCCAACTTGCTCAAGACATTTGTAGGCTCGTAAGGCAAAAGCAATTTCGTAACGTCCATCGCCCGTTTCTGAAGCACCTTGAGGGATGGACCAACACCGCACGCGATGGCAAATTTAATCAAAGTTTGCAGTTTTGCAGGTCCAGCTATGCCAATATGAATTGGGATATCAATGCCCGCCGCCTTGATCGAATTGGCCCATTCGATGATTGGTTTTGCTTCGAAAGCAAACTGTGTCACAATGGCCAATTTGGCGTCGGTACGCTCGGAAAATTTTTGTTTCCATTGAAGCGCCGCATCGACATTTTGGGTTGAGCCATCTGGATCAATGTCTTTGTTGCCTTCGGGATGGCCAGCAATGTGCAACCGGCTAAATCCTGCCTTGTCAAAAAGACCCGTTTCCATCAGTTGCATCGAGCTTTCAAAATCGCCATGCGGGGTTGTAACGCCTCCGGCTAGAAGCAAAGCTTGGTCAACTCCCGCTTCCCCTTGATACCGGGCGATCCAATCATTCAATGTCTCAGAATCTCGAATAATTCTTGCCGGGAAATGCGGCATGACCTGATAACCTTCGCGTGCAACCCTTTTGGCTGTAGCGACCATCTCTTCGATTGGCGTGCCTTCTATATGCGCGATATAAACCCGCGTTCCGCTCGGCAATAATTCGCGAAAGTCATCTACTTTTTCTGCCGTTCTTGGCATGACTTCGATCGAATAGTCGGCCAAAAAACTTTCGACATTTGGATCAACAAAGTTTGCATCGCCCGATTTGTTTTTCAATTTGAACAAAGCCACTATGACCTCCAAAAATGTCATGGCGGGGCTACGCCCGACCGTTATTCGCAATCAGTGTTTTAACGAGTTCGTGATCATATTCGGCTTCAAGGCGTTCTGCTTCTGCATCCGCAATCGTATTGGCGTCGCCTGCAATGGTAGCCGTTTGAACTTTTCGCCATTCTGACAGATAATCGTCAGTTCCCGCCAACCCACTTTTCATTGCGGCACGGTCAATTGCTTGTTCAAAACGTTCCGCCAATTGTCTCTTTGCACCTTTGCGGCCTCTGCCCACAATGACCTGAGCCGGTATATCGCGCCAATAGACTATAGTAACCTCGGGCATAGATGATTCCTCGTCTTCACTGGACTGCTTTTAAGATAGTCTTGAACATGCCCTGTGTCGAATTTCGACAGATGTCGCGCTGTCCGCGACCTATTTCACCATAAACTAAATCTGCCAAAATCAACAGGCCGGCCTTGTATCGAAATGTGAATAATGACTATGAGCAGGAAACTTGATGCGCTTTGGAATGGCACGTGGCTCAAATCTTTGTGCAAAAGAGCAAAATGTGATCTTGCAGGAAAACTATATGCGCCGTATCGTGGTCACAACTTGAAATATTGGAGGGCGTAATATCATGGCGCCCAAGCGTCCTAAAGGTGCGGGCGCATTCCCAAAACCGGTTGAGAGCCCCGCGCCAAAACCGCCTAGTCCAACAGAGCTCTATGCTGCTTTGGACTTGGGTACCAACAGTTGCAGAATGTTGATTGCTCAACCAAAGGGCAGTCAATTTCATGTTGTTGACAGTTTTTCAAAATCTGTGCAATTGGGCGCTGGTCTTGAACGGACTGGCAAACTAAGCAGTAAGTCCATGCAAAGAACACTTCAAGCTCTGAGGGTGTGTCAGCAAAAGTTAAAGCGGTACAAAGTAAGGCAAATGCGTCTTGTAGCTACCGAAGCGTGCCGACGCGCAAAGAATGCGGAAGAATTTATTCGCCAGGTCAAACGTGAAACAGGGCTAATTCTGGAGATTATCCAACCTGAGGAAGAGGCGCGCTTGGCCGTCATATCCTGCGCGCCGCTTGTCAGCACAAAAACCGAACAATTGCTAGTTGTTGACATTGGTGGTGGATCCACGGAATTGGTCTGGATTGAATTGTCATCGGTGCCCAGTCGTGAGCGTCCTCGCGCGATTATGCGATTACATGCAGGTTTTCATGCCGTGGATAGCCCTTTTGCCGCAGCTAAAGTTGTTGACTGGATAAGTGTTCCCCTTGGTGTGGCAACCCTTAGAGATCACTTCGGCGATGTTGAGGATGATGCCGCCCGTTATGCGCTAATGAGTTGGTATTTTGAAGAAAACCTGAGTGAGTTTGCGCCATATAAAGACCAGCCGCCGCGCGAAGGATTTCAAATTATAGGGACTTCTGGAACAGTCACCACCGTGGCTGCGAGCCATTTAGGATTAAAAAGATATGACCGGACAAAAGTTGATGGGCTTAGGATGACTTCTGACCAAATAGATCGGGTTATAAATTCTTATTTGGAAATGGGACCCTCTGGTCGAAGAATGGATCCAAGAATAGGTCAGGACCGACAAGCACTTATTATGTCAGGCTCTGCAATATTGCAGGCGCTATTGAGGAGCTGGCCAACAGACAGGCTTTCGGTTGCAGATCGCGGTTTGCGTGAGGGGCTTCTTTACGCACAGATGAGCGCCGATGGAGTATTAGAGGATGCGCCTTTTTAATGCGTGAAAATAGCAAAAATACGTCCGGTCGAGGGCAACGGGACTTAAAAGTCAGGGTAAAGAAAGCGCGTGGTAAGTCTGTTGCACAAGTGCGTTGGCTGGAACGCCAACTCAATGACCCCTATGTCAAACGGGCCAAAAACGAAGGATTTCGGGGGCGCGCTGCCTTCAAATTGACCGAACTTGATGATAAATATCATTTTTTGAAGCCAGGTGCGCGGGTCGTCGACCTCGGGTCAGCGCCGGGTGGGTGGTGTCAGGTGGCGGTGGCTCGGGTGAATGCGCAGGGTGAGAAAAAGGGCAAAGCCGTTGGCAAAGTGCTGGGGGTCGATTTGCAAATGGTCGAACCTGTTGCCGGCGCTGAACTTTATCAACTTGATTTTTTAAGCGAGGGTGCGGATACCCAAGTGCAACGCTGGCTGGGCAGCCCTGCAGATGTGGTTCTGTCCGATATGGCGGCGGCCAGCTCTGGCCATAAGCAGACCGATCACCTGCGCATTATTGCCCTGTGTGAAGCGGCGGCCTATTTTGCCTTTGATGTGCTTGAAATCGGTGGCAGCTTTGTTGCCAAAGTGCTGGCTGGCGGGGCAGAAGGCGATTTGCAGAAACTTCTCAAACAGAGATTTACCAAAGTGGCAAATGTAAAGCCCCCCGCAAGCCGCGCGGACAGTTCGGAAAAATTTGTTGTCGCAATGGGCTACCGCGGCGTGCCTTGAGGCAGGCCAAGCGCTGTGGGCGCCACCCCAAAGCGCAGCCGAAAGGCGCGGCTGAGCGCTGCGGGGCTTTCATAACCGCAGCGCAGGGCAATTTCAGAAATGCTTAAGCTGGTGCTTTCGATCAACTGACGGGCTTCGGTCAGACGGATGTGGCGATAGACCTGCCCCGGGCTGGTGCCGAGGCTGGCCTGAAACCGCCGCGACAGGGTTTTAAGCGGGCAGGCGGCAAGCCGCGCAATGTCAGACAGTGGCAGCGGGCGTTCAATGTTTTTGTGCATTTCCGCAATCGCCCGCTGTACAGGATTATGGCCCGAGTTCGGCCGGCGGGCATCTTTCATGCCCAGCCCCTCGTCGTGCATCAACATTGCATCCACATCCAAAGCGATTGCATTGCCCAAATGGCTTTGGATCATTTGGCGGGTCAAATCAAAGGCCGCCATTGCCCCGGCGCAGGTCACACGGTTTCCATCATAAACCACCCGTTGGCGCGTGGCATCGGTGGTCAGGAACCGCTCGGAAAAAAGATCCAGCATTTCCCAATGCACAGTGGCGCGTTTGCCGTCCAGCAAACCGGCTGACGCCATAAGCCATGGACCGCTGTCCAATCCCACCAGCGTTCTGCATTTTCTAGCGGCCTGCCGTAAAGCTTGCCGTAGGGTGGCGGTGTCATGTTTAAGATAATCATAGCTTGCGACGACACATAAATAATCACATTGGGCCATATCTTTTAGCGCCGCATCTGGCAGAATTTGCAGCCGGCTTGAAGAAGCTGCGCTTAGGCCATCTGGGGTCAGAAACTGCCAGTTATAGACCTGCCTGCCGGCCAGCGTATTGGCGGCGCGCAACGGCTCAAGACAATTGGCCAGACAGATGTTGGAAAACCGGTCGAAAAGCAAAAAACATATGCTGACTGAGATTTCCGCAGTGATTGTCCATTTTTGCATCATTATTGTCTTTTACTGCATTAAATTCTGAAGCGCCAGATTTATGCTTGGATCAAATAATCGATTTTGACAGGAGGTCACGATGCCACTTGCTATGAACCGCGAGGTGTTTATCACCTGCGCCGTCACCGGATCAGGAAGCACCCAAGACAAAAGTCCCCATGTCCCCCGCAGCCCTCAGCAAATCGCAGACAGTGCTCTTGCGGCGGCCAAAGCCGGTGCGGCGGTTGTGCATTGCCATGTGAGGGACCCTGAAACCGGCGCACCTAGTCGGGACCTTGGGTATTTTCGCGAACTCACTGATCTGATCAGGGCCTCGGATGTGGATGTTGTTTTAAACCTCACCGCAGGTATGGGCGGCGATATGGTTTTTGGCGGTAGCGAGCAGCCGCTGCCACTTGCCGAAGGCACCGATATGGCCGGCGCAACCGAGCGGGTGGCGCATGTGGCCGAATGCCTGCCTGAAATTTGCACCCTTGATTGCGGTACAATGAATTTTGCCGAAGCAGATTATGTGATGACCAATACGCCCAACATGCTTGAAACCATGGGTAAAATGATGACCGACTTGGGCGTTAAAGCAGAAATAGAAGCCTTTGATACCGGACATCTTTGGTTTGCCAAAAAACTGGTCCAAGACGGGGTGCTTGAGCCGGATGCGCTTGTACAGCTGTGCATGGGGGTGCCTTGGGGCGCGCCGGATGACCTCAATACCTTTATGGCGATGGTCAATAATGTGCCAGATAACTGGACATTTAGCGCATTTTCTTTGGGCCGAAACCAGATGGCCTATGTTGCGGCATCGGTTTTGGCCGGTGGTAACGTGCGCGTTGGGCTTGAGGACAATCTGATGCTGGAACGGCGCGTTTTGGCGGAAAACTATCAGCTGGTGGAAAAGGCCCGTGGGATTATCGAAGCCATGGGGGCCAAAGTGATTGGCCCGCAAGCGGTGCGCGATAAGCTGGGGCTGACCAAACGCGCCCCGCGCGGCTAGCCATGGCGCGGCGGGTTGTCATCACAGGCGGCGCTTCTGGCATTGGCCGGACGATAGCAGAGCGCTTTGCAGCATTGGGCGATCGGGTGGCAATTTGTGACGCTTCAGCAGGACATATTGCAGAAGTGCAAGCCCAGATGCCTGAGGCGCTGAGCGTACAGGCCGATGTGACCGATGAACGCCAAATGCAGGCGTTCTTTGATCAGGTGACAGCGGCCTATGGCGGGCTTGATGTGCTGGTTTCTAACGCCGGTATTGGCGGGCCAGCTGGAAGCATTGGAACTTTAAACTTTAAGGACTGGCGCCGGTGCCTTAGCGTCAATCTTGATGGGGCATTTTTGGCCTGTAGGTGGGCCGCCGAGCTGATGCGCGCCCAGAAAAGCGGTCTTATATTGCTCATGTCGTCGACCTCGGGGCTATACGGCGTGCCCAACCGGGCGCCCTATGTTACGGCCAAATGGGGATTGGTAGGACTGGCCAAAACCCTTGCCATGGAATTGGGCCCCGCAGGGGTGCGGGTCAATGCGATCTGCCCCGGCGCTGTCGAGGGCGCGCGGATGGATCAGGTGCTGGCCATGGAAAGTGACTTTACCGGCCGTCCGGCGGCGCAAATTGAAGCGCAATACAGCCAAGGTGTATCTTTGCGCCGGTTTGTCAGCCCCGACGATATTGCAGATATGGCGGTTTTTCTGGCCTCGGATGCAGCGCGGCAAATCACCGGTCAGGCCATGGCTGTGGACGGGCATACCGAGCGGATGGTGTGAGTTTTATGAGTGTTGGAAGGGGCGAAAAATGAATAAGACAGCAGCCATTATTGGCGGCGGGGTCATTGGTGGTGGCTGGCTGGCGCGGTTTTTGTTGAACGGCTGGGACATCAAGCTGTTTGATCCCGACCCTGAAGCCGAGCGCAAGATCGGCGATGTTTTGAAAAATGCACGCCATGCGCTGCCAATGCTTTATGAAACAGCGCTGCCAAAGGAAGGCCGGCTTACGGTTTGCACAACCGTTCAAGAGGCCGTCGCTGATGCCGACTGGATCCAGGAAAGCGTACCCGAGCGGCTCGACATCAAGCATAAGGTTTTTGCCGAAATTCAAACCCATTGCCGCCCTGACGCGATCATCGGATCTTCGACCTCTGGCTTTAAACCATCGGAGCTGCAGCAAAACGCGCAGAGCCCAGAGCAAATAATGGTCACCCACCCGTTTAATCCGGTTTATTTGCTGCCTTTGATCGAGGTCGTACCAAGTTACCAGACAGGTGCGCAGCATGTTGAAAAGGCGAAAGAAACTCTAACCTCTGTGGGGCTA
The DNA here is from genome assembly GCA_965659715.1 of uncultured Paracoccaceae bacterium. Taxonomy (GTDB): domain Bacteria; phylum Pseudomonadota; class Alphaproteobacteria; order Rhodobacterales; family Rhodobacteraceae; genus CABZJG01. The sequence continues at coordinate 43,033 of CBFHXE010000014.1, forward strand.
TACCCGCTGCATGTGCGCAAGGAAATCGATGCGCATATTGCGGATCGGTTTTTAGAAGCGGTATGGCGCGAAGGGCTTTGGCTGATCAAGGACGGTATCGCCACCACGGAAGAGATCGACAATGCCATCCGTTATGGCTTTGGCCTGCGCTGGGCACAAATGGGGCTTTTCGAAACCTACCGCATCGCCGGCGGCGAAGCCGGTATGGCGCATTTTATTGCCCAGTTCGGCCCTTGCCTTGCATGGCCATGGACCAAGCTGATGGATGTGCCCGAGCTGACCGATGAGCTGACCCAGAAAATCGCCGATCAATCTGATGCGCAATCGGGGCATAAATCCATTCGCGAATTAGAGCGGTTGCGCGATAACAACCTGATTGCGATGATGCGGGCGCTGAAACAGCAGGGCAGCGCTGCAGGCCGTTTGATCAACGATCATGAAGCCGCTTTGCGCCAAGCGCCAGATACATCCGCCCCGATGCGCACCGTAGAGCGCACCGTGCCCATCGACTGGACCGACTATAACGGCCATATGAACGAAAGCCGCTATGGTCAGGTGTTTTCCGATGCTGCAGATGCTTTCATGATCGCCGTGGGGGCAGATGCGGACTATATTGCCGCCGGGCATAGTTTCTTTACCGCCGAAACATCGGTGAAATACCTTAGCGAAACCCACGCAGGGCAAAAGATCACCGTTGAGAGCCGCGTGGTTCTTGCCGATGGCAAAAAAGTAAAGCTGGCGCATCAGATGCTTGATGCGTCTGGTCAGCTTTTGGCCAGCTGTGAGCAGTTCATGCTGCACGTCAGCCTTGCAACCCGAAAATCCTGCCCACCGCTTGCCGGCGTGGAAGCCAAGATCACCGCGCTTGCCGCGGCCCATAAGGAGGACATCAGATGAATTTTGGCCTAACCGATGAACAACAAATGATCGTCGATACGGTCCGCAGTTTTGTGGAAAACGAAATTTACCCGCATGAAGATGCGGTTGAGCGCAGCGGCACTGTGCCGCCGGATATTGCCGAGCAGATCAAACAAAAAACCCTCGATCTTGGGTTTTACGCCTGTAACTTCCCCCAAGAGGTCGGCGGCGCGGGGCTCAGCCATCTTGAATTTGCGCTGGTTGAGCGCGAACTGGGCCGCGGCTGCATGGCGCTTAATCATTTCTTTGGCCGGCCGCAAAATATTCTTATGGCCTGCGAGGGCGATCAGAAAGAGCGCTATCTGCTGCCCGCGGTGCGCGGTGAAAAAATGGATGCTTTGGCGATGACCGAACCCGGTGCAGGCTCGGATGTGCGCGGCATGTCCTGCGCGGCCGAGCGCAAGGGCGGCGATTGGGTATTGAACGGCACCAAGCATTTTATTTCTGGCGCCGATCATGCGGATTTCGTGATCGTCTTTGTGGCCACCGGCGTTGATGACACCCCGCGCGGGCCAAAGAAACGCATCACCACCTTCTTGGTGGATCGCGGCACGCCCGGGTTTACCATCCGCGATGGCTATAAGTCGGTCAGCCACCGGGGCTATAAAAATATGATCTTGGAATTTGATGACTGCCGCCTGTCCGATGATCAGGTGCTTGGCGCCGTTGACGGCGGTTTTGCTGTGATGAATGAATGGCTTTATGCCACCCGTATCACGGTAGCCACCATGTCGGTCGGGCGCGCGCGGCGCTGCTTTGACTATGCGCTGAACTATTCATCAGAGCGTGAGCAATTTGGTCAAAAGATTGGAAAATACCAAGGCGTAAGTTTTCAAATCGCTGATATGATTACAGAAATTGATGCTGCCGATTGGCTCACCCTTGCCTCGGCCTGGCGGCTTGATCAAGGCTTGCCGGCCAACCGTGAAATTGCCAGTGCGAAGCTCTATGCCAGTGAAATGCTGGCGCGGGTGACCGACACCACCTTGCAGATTTTTGGCGGCATGGGGTTGATGGACGACTTCCCGATCGAGCGGTTCTGGCGCGATGCACGGGTAGAGCGCATTTGGGACGGCACCTCGGAAATCCAACGCCATATCATCAGCCGTGATCTGTTGCGCCCGCTTGGGGCGTAACGGTCTAAGGAGCCGAAGATGCGCTTTGATCTTGCAAGGCTGTTCAAACC
>CBFHXE010000015.1:0-44022 GCA_965659715.1 uncultured Paracoccaceae bacterium
TAACCCGCTGCGGGGCATCATGGCGGCAAAGGAGAATTGCGCCATGCCCCACCGTCCCAGTAAATCCGAACTGCGTGCCCGCGACCGGCTGCTGTATAACCTTTACTATCTGCAGCGCGATGATTTTATCGACATCACCCTGCGCGATCAGGTGCCCGAGGCCTGGCACACGCTTGAGCTTGATGTGGACTGCAGCGAGCCAAAAGAAAAAATCACGCTCTATCTGGATCGCTCGGTGGTGCGGCTGTTTCGCGCCATGGGCCGCGGGTATCAGGGGCGCATCAACCGGCAGCTGTCGACCTGGGCGCAAATGAAAATCGCTGGTGAAGTGGCGCTTGAAAACAACCTAAAAGCCCGCCTAGCCGACCCCGACGCGCGGTTTTGATGTGCGCATGGGTGGGGGGTAGACATGTTGGCATGGAAAGGAAATCAGGGATGAAAAACTCAAATCCCTCCCAAAGGTTAAGTGTATTATATCGGATTGAAACCAATGGCTCGCCATATCTTTCAGCCATATAAATGGCGGCTAAACCGACTTACCCTGAACCTTTGGGGGTGAAACCTTAAACAAATCAATTAACTCGGGCAAAGTTAATTTGCGTCGCAGTGTAGGAGAGTCTGGGAATGATTTGCGTTGGAACAAGCGGAAAATGTCTCCTTGGTAATACTTATTATCTTGGTCACTGGCCCGGCTGGCAGCGAGCGAACACTCCCATTCGATACCGCGCACTCCAGTTGCTGGATTTTTACCATTTGAGAAATATCGGTAACAAAGGCTCAATTTACCTTCAACAAGTTCTACTTTCCACTCACTCGGCAGAACAGTTTTGTTACCTGGGTATACGAGCCAAGCACCACCCTTCGCATCGTGATATTCCAGTTGGGTGCCATGAAAACTGTCCCAGCTCACCAAGGTTCTATCAGAAAAAAACTGACGCAAACGGTTTTGCTCCTGCTGTAACTTACGCAACTCGTCTTTGGTCTTTTTGTCTGGGGAAATTGACTGACTTGGTGGCACACGCAAGAGCGTCCAATGTTTGGCATGGGCGACTACGGCGGCGCCCTCATTAATCCTGTCTTTGATCGCACCCCGCTCGTGCTTAGGGCAACCAATTAGGGTGCCTTCACTACGCATGAGTTCGCGGGTAACGTAATTCTCACCAATCACTTGGCAAACATCATCGGGGTTTGGATAGGGCCGAACACCGATTAAATTTGACACTTCTGGCGGAGTGTACTGTGTTGTTTTAGGCTCTGGGTCGAAGTTTAATTCAGTCATAGATTGGAAGTCACTGAGCATCAGATTATCTTCAACGTCATTTTCACCAATCACTTGGAAAGCCTCCAAAGGTTTGGGACGGGGATGAACACTGGCTAAGTTCGATGTTTCTGGCAGTATCTGCTTTGTGGTTTGAGGCTCAGCATCTAACGTCAATTCACTCGTGGGTTGGCAGCCCAAAACCAAAGTACATGAAACAAAGGCTAATACTTTAAAATAAATCTTCAAACTTAACTCTCTCAATTAAATTTCTTCACAATAATATGCCTTTTTTAGTCTGCGCTCTGGGAAAAGTCCACTATTCTTGATAGAAATTCATTTGTACTCTCTATCAGCGGGCTGTTTTCTGGCACTTCAAACCCAGAAGCAAGAGTACATACCTTTTTATCAATCATGGGGGGTACACCGGCCACAAAGCATGCTTAATTGACATAGCCAACGCTACAATAAGCACACACTTTTTCCTCAACGCTATATTGCGCGTGGAAAATAGCCCCTCAGTAACCATAATTTTTTATCATTTTGATAAATTTTATGATATCAAACCCTATATTGGCAATGCACATTAGGGGGTCACTATGAGGTTTTTAGCAACCTTTGAAATTACATGCAGCTTTGAGCGGTGGTTAAAGCTAGTGGATGATTTGAAGCCGCATATGGACAAGCACGGCTTGAAACTTATCACCGCGATGAGCAATGAAGATCAAACCCGGGTCTATGATCTTGGCGAGGCGGAAACCATGGCAGGGGTCGAGGCCTTTGTGACCGACCCCGAAGTGATGCAAATGCGCCGCGATGCGGGCGTTATTTTGGAAACGCACGAGGTCATCACGGCGATCAGTGAGTATCATATCTTTTAGTCCCGCTGGCCAAATGACAATCGCCGAAAGATGCCATAAGAGGATGCGGTTTCTATTTATCATCCCTGTGATACTTGTGCTGGCAGCGCCGCTTGGCGCCCAGGATTTTGCCAAAGGCCTGCAGGCTTTTGAGGCGGGTGACTTTGCCACTGCGATCAAAGAATGGAAACCGCTGGCCGAAAGCGGCAATTCAGCGGCCCAGAACAGTATGGGCGATTTATACTACAGCGGCCGAGGGGTGCCGCAAAACCACGCCGAGGCGTTCCGCTGGTATCGTTTGTCGGCCCAGCAGGGCAATGTCGACGGGCAGGGCAATCTGGGGTGGATGTTTGAGTATGGGCTCGGTGTGGCCCGGGATTTTAGCCGGGCGGCGAAATGGTACAAACAAGCCGCCGATCAGGGCGATGGCTGGGCGCAAAATAGTCTGGGGGTTTTGTATTATCACGGACAAGGCGTGCAGAAAGATATTGGCCAAGCTTTTCACTAGTATAAGCTGGCCGCAGCGCAGGGGCAGCTTTACGCCCATCAAAATCTGGGCTGGATGTACGAGCATGGCGAGTTCGTGGACCGAAACACACTGATGGCCTTTATGTGGTATGATCATGCCGCAAACCGCGGCCTAACAGATGCTGCCGAGGCGCGCGACAGCATCGGGGCACGGCTGACCTATCTGGAAAAACTGCTGGTGATGGGCATGAGCAAGCTGTGTATGGGCAACGCCTATAAAGACTGCGGAGATGCCCCCCGCGCGCGCTATTCTTATTAGGCTATTAGGCTAAAGTCTTAAAATTAAAAACTTCTTGCCAAACCGTTTGAATGTTGGGGATACTCATATTGGTTTTTTTTGAAAAAGATTGGGGGGAAAAATGAAGACGGCATCGTGCTTTTGCGGGCAATGCTCGCTTGAATTCAAACATGATCCAATGATGCATTTCATGTGTCACTGCGAAGATTGCGAAGTTTTATTCAATGGGGCGTTTCGGGGATTTGCCTATACTGAAATCGATCTTGAGCTGAAAGGCCCGCATGACACTTATTCTTATGAAGGCGGCAGCGGCAGTCTTTTACATCTGACATTTTGTAAAAACTGCGGGATGAACCTCTTCTCAAAGCCGGACCTGCTAGAAGGGCTGGTCTATGTTTTTGCCGGCCTCATGAAAGAGCATTACACCTTTGAGCCGAAAGTTGAAATCTTTGCGCACAACCGTTTGCCATGGGTAACGCGGGCCGACAGCGTAGTACAAACCTACGAACACAATGGCACCATCGAGCGGGTTTCGGAGCTTTTGGAAAACATCGATCAAAGGGGATAATGCGGGTCTATAGGGGCAGACGGCCAGTCTTGCCTAACCTCAGCGCGTGGACAAACTGACATCGCACCCTGCCACCAAGTGAAAGGCACTTGATATGAAGTTCATCGTTAATGCATTATGGCAGCATGAAAGCCCGATAGACGAAGAATCCTACCGGGACTATATGGCCGTTTTGACTTCCACTTTGGACTCTGCGGATTATGTCGAGGAAACCATTTGGTATAAGATCGACGAAAAGACCCACGGTTCGGTCGCCATTTATAAATCCGAAGAGGCGTATCACGCTTTTATTGAAAAAAATGAAATGCAGCGCGATTATGCAAAGGATGACCGAAAGGTCACGATGATAGTTGAGTATAAAGGACCTGCTTTTGCAGTGCAAAGTGATGTTGATTAGAACAGTATTGATGCTTTTCATTTTTATGGGGGTGGTGTCCTGCGGGACCGCAAGAGGCGTCTGGGACGGCGCTGGCGCCGTGATCAACGGTGTTTCCGAAGACGTCAAAGACATTGGCGATATACTGCTTTAGGCCCATTTTTCGCTGCGCGGCTATTCTGGCCTGCCCAAGGCCCGTCAAGATATGGAGGCCGGGATGGTCAATATTGTCACTGTGGTAAAATACAAAGTCAAAGAGGGCTACGAAGACGCTTTTGTCGCGGCCATCAATGACTATGATTATTCAAACTCGAACTTTATGCGTTTGATCGCGCTCGAGGACAATCACTATGTCAGCATTATGGAATATGATGATATTGAAAAAACTGGCCAAGATGAGGTGACCGGCCTCAGCTGGCTTGACCGGGTTGAACATATGCTTGAGTTTTTCGGCGAAAGCCGCACCGATGCCTATTCCGGTATCGTCATGGCAGAGTTCAGCAAGGCGGATATTTTCAAATAAGATTTAGGTTTGCCAAAGCGGGCCGCACGCGGGTATAGTTGAGCTATTACATCGGCCGCTCATGTGCGGGCCTGATAAAACACATAGGCAATGATCCATGCGCACCCTGCGATTTTTTGTGATCCTCACACTCTTGGCGGCTCTGGGGGCCTGCGGCACCACCAAAGGCGTGCTGGATGGAACCGGTTCGGTGCTGGAAGGCATGGCTGCGGATGTCAGGGCCGCGGGCGATTTTCTCTCTTAAGGCCACAGCCTGCCATTAGCGGGTGAATTTTTTGTGCTTAATCCGCTTGGGTTCAAGCGCATCGGCCCCAAGGCGGCGCTTTTTATCCTCTTCATAGTCTTCAAAGTTGCCCTCGAACCATTCCACATGCGCTTCGCCTTCAAAGGCAAGGATATGGGTGCAGATACGATCAAGGAAAAACCGGTCGTGCGAGATTACCACGGCGCAGCCGGCAAAATCCACCAGCGCATCTTCCAAGGCGCGCAGGGTTTCCACATCAAGATCATTGGTCGGCTCATCGAGCAGCAGCACATTACCGCCCTCTTTCAAAAGCCGCGCCATATGCACGCGGTTGCGTTCCCCGCCGGACAGCAGCCCGACCTTCTTTTGCTGATCGCCGCCTTTGAAGTTAAACGAAGAACAATAGGCGCGCGAATTAACCTGTGCATCGCCCAGCTCGATAATCTCGGCGCCGCCAGAAATGGCTTCCCAGACGGTGTCATCAGATTTTAAATCATCGCGCGACTGGTCAACATAAGACAGCTGCACGGTATCGCCGTAGCCAACCGATCCCGCATCAGGGGCCTCTTGACCCGTAAGCATTTTGAAAAGGGTTGATTTACCTGCGCCGTTGGGGCCGATCACACCGACGATACCGCCGGGCGGCAGCGCAAAGCTAAGTCCTTCTATCAACAGCTTGTCGCCCATGGCCTTTTGCAGACCGTCAATTTCGATCACCTTGCCGCCAAGCCGCTGACCGTTCGGAATAACAATCTGGGCGCGGGCGATTTTTTCGCGCTCAGACTGGCTTGCCAGCTCGTTATAGGCATTGATCCGGGCTTTTTGCTTGGCTTGACGCGCTTTTTGCCCCTGACGCATCCATTCCAATTCGCGCTCAAGGGTTTTTTGTTTGGACTTGTCCTCACGCGCTTCTTGCGCAAGGCGCTTGGCCTTTTGCTCAAGCCAGCTGGAATAGTTGCCCTCATAAGGAACGCCGCGTCCGCGGTCGAGTTCCAAAATCCAGCCGGTGATATCATCCAGAAAATACCGGTCATGGGTCACGATCAGGATGGTGCCTTTATAGTCAATCAAATGCTGTTGCAGCCAAGCGATGGTTTCCGCATCCAGATGGTTTGTCGGCTCATCCAGCAGCAACATTTCAGGCGCTTCCAGCAGCAATTTACACAGCGCCACGCGGCGCCGTTCACCGCCCGAAAGCGTTGCCACATCCGCCTCATCCGGCGGGCAGCGCAGCGCCTCCATCGAGACATCTATCTGGCTGTCCAGATCCCAGAGGTTTTCTGCGTCGATCTGATCTTGCAATTGCGCCATTTCATCAGCGGTTTCATCGGAATAATTCATCGCCAACTCGTTATAGCGATCTAAAACAGCCTTTTTCTCGGCCACGCCGAGCATCACGTTTTCGCGCACATTCAAGCTGTCATCCAGATGCGGCTCTTGCGGCAGATAGCCCACCTTGGCGCCCTCGGCCGCCCAAGCTTCGCCGGTAAAGTCCTTATCAAGACCGGCCATGATTTTCATCAGCGTGGATTTACCGGCGCCATTGACCCCGACAACACCGATTTTCACCCCGGGCAAAAATGATAGCCGTATGTTTTCAAAGCACTTCTTTCCTCCAGGATAAGTTTTTGAAACACCGTCCATGTGATAGACATATTGATAGGAAGCCATGCGTGCACTCCGCCAGAGGTGGGTTTTGCGTCTGAATAACGCTTTGCACGCCTCGGGGCAACGGTTTGACAGCGAAAAGTATCATTGGCACGTTAGGATAATCGCTATGCCCCCATAAGGATGCAGAACATCAGCTTTCTTTTCTCAATCAAGTTAGATAGATACAGCAAGCGATAGAAGTGAACCAAGCAAGGAATAAGCGGCGCATGACGTCACGGGTTGTTGGGCTTTTGGGAGGATCGTTTGATCCAGCGCATGCGGGTCATGTTGAAATCACCCGCACCGCATTGCGCCGGTTTGCTCTGGATCAGCTGTGGTGGCTGGTCAGCCCCGGCAATCCGTTAAAGCAGCATGGCCCTGCCCCGATGCAGGACCGTATTGCGGCGGCACGCGATCTGATCACCGACCCAAGGGTAAAAGTATCCTCTGTTGAAGCAGACCTCGGCACGCGGTACACCGCCGAAACCCTTGCTGCACTTGCCGACCGACACCCAAAAACGCGGTTCATTTGGCTGATGGGGGCTGATAATCTGATGCAGTTTGATCAATGGCAGGATTGGCAAAGCATCATTTCCACAACACCGCTTGGTATTTTGGCGCGGCCCGGCAACCGGCTTGCTCCGCTCAAAGCCCGCGCCGCGCGGATCTATCGCTGGGCGCGCCTGCCCGCCGCCCAAAGCCGCCTGCTGGGGCACTATCAAGCGCCGTGCTGGTGCTATGTTGATATGCCGATGGTCGATCTGTCCTCGACCGCGCTGCGCGCGCAGGCTTGGCCGTCAGGATGCTGAGGGTCTAAGACAGATGAGCCAACGATTTAACAGACGCCAGATAGCGGCGCTGCTCACTGGGGCAGCTGTGGCAGGACCCGCTTGGCCCAGCGCGCCGCAAACATCGCTGCGCCCCAAAGCGCGGCCGCTGTTACCCGCCAAATCCCCAACCAGAGCGTTTTTTGAAAAATCCGGCTTGAAGGGCGAACTGGGCTGCGCCGCCGCGGCACTGGCCGATGGACGCCTGCTCACCACTGAAAACCAAACCCAAGGCTTTGCACCAGCGAGCGTGGCCAAAGCCATTACCGCCGCCTATGCGCTCTATCATCTGGGGGCAAATTACCGGTTTCGCACGCAGATGATGATCACCGGCACGCTGCAAGCGGGCGTGCTTGATGGTGATCTCATTCTGGCAGGTGGCGGCGATCCCACGTTGACCACAGACCGGCTGGCGGAACTTGCAAAGGCCTTGAAAACAGCTGGGGTAGATCAGGTTAACGGACGGTTTCTCTATCACCACGGTGATTTCCCCACTGTGCATCAGATAGATCCGGATCAACCAGTGCACCTTGGGTACAACCCTTCGGTTGCGGGTCTAAATCTGAACTTTAACCGTGTCTTTTTTCAGTGGACCCGGGAAGGCAAAACCTATGATTTCAAATTGGAAGCCCGAGATTTAAAATTCCGCCCCAAGGTCAATACCGTGCATATGACCTCGGAACGTCGGGGGATGGAGGTTTTCAAATATTCCCAAACGCCAGAGCGAGAAACATGGTCGGTGGCCCGCAGCGCCTTGGGCAAAGGCGGCGGGCGCTGGTTGCCGCTGCGCCGCCCCGGGGCCTGTGCGGCAGATGTTTTTCACAGTCTTGCGCGGTACTACAAAATTGACCTGCCAGTACCGCAACAGGGCAGCCCAGACCCAGCGCATCGACCACTTTGCCATACGGACAGCGTAGAGCTGTCTGATATACTCGTTGATATGCTGAAAAACTCGGTCAACCTAACTGCGGAAGGTCTCGGCAGGGCTGCAACCCGCAAAGCCGGTGGGGATGCTTCGACACTGAGAAGCTCGGCGCAACATATGCAAGAGTGGGCAGCCCAGAAGCTGAACATGGCAGATGCGCATTTTGTTGACCATTCCGGACTAGGCGACAGGGCACGGATCAGCGCGCAGGACATGGTGCGCGGTCTAGTGGCGGCGCAACAGCTTATGCCGGATTTTCCATCTCTGCTCCGCCAGATCAGGCCGCGCGATACCCGCGGCAATCTAGACCGGAAATCCACAGCGCTTATTCAGGCCAAAACCGGCACGTTGCATTTCGTCAGTGCGCTTGCTGGCTATGTCACCGAAGGGGTTGATACCCCCTATGCCTTTGCGATTTTCACCCAAAACCTCGACCGCCGCGCGCGGCTGTCTATCTGGCAACGTGAAAGCTCAAAAGCAGCCGACTATTGGAACCAGAGGGCACGCTATGTGCAGTATGTGCTGCTGGCCCGTTGGTCGAAACGCGGGTTATAGGGTTAAATGCCGCGCCCGTGCGCCGCGCTCGATCGCGGCTGCGTGCAGACGGTCAATGGTCAACTGATAGCGCATTTCTTCCAATAGCCGCAGTTCCGGCTCGCGGATAATGCCATCGGCGGCGGCCACATCACAGCACAGGGCATAGGCGGTTTCATAAAGCTCTTCGGGCAGGTTGGTTTTGACCAGTCCAAACAGCGCATCCAGACCGTCCTCTTGTTCGAAAAGGTCAAACACCACTTGTAACATGATATTGAGCCGGTCGATATCATATTGCGCAAAGATCGGCAGGTTGTTGACGGTGGATTGAATTTTGACCAATTCAGCGGTCAGAATGTTTTCATCCGATGCCGATACGGCCATCATCAACACCAAAAGACAATCCTGCGGCGTCATCACATGGGGAGAATCCTGGGTCAAAATAGCCACCTTTGATACTGTTTGTTGCAGTGCAGAATATTGACCTATCCTACTGCTGGCAATAGTAAGCAGGGAAATGCGCTACTTTTGGCGCATTTGTTTAATTCGGAGAATCGATATGTCTGATCTGCGCGACGCTGCGCTCAGCGCAAAAGCCTGGCCCTTTGAAGAGGCGCGGCGGGTGCTGAAACGCTATCAAAAAGCGCCGCCTGACAAGGGCTATGTTCTGTTTCAAACCGGCTATGGACCATCGGGCCTGCCGCATATCGGGACCTTCGGGGAAGTTGCGCGCACCACAATGGTGATGCGGGCGTTTCGCGAAATTAGCGATATTCCCACCAAGCTGATTTGTTTTTCCGATGATCTGGACGGCATGCGCAAAGTGCCGGGCAATATCCCCAACCCCGAAAAGCTTGAGCCATATTTGCAAATGCCGCTCACTTCGGTGCCCGACCCCTTTGGCACTCATGAAAGCTTTGGCCATCACAACAACGCCATGCTGCGCCGGTTTCTAGATACCTTTGGCTTTGAGTATGAGTTTTATTCGGCCACCGAATTTTATCGCTCGGGCCGGTTTGACAGCGTTTTAAGGCGCGCGGCGGAAAAATATGACGAGATCATGGAAGTGATGCTCGCCAGTTTGCGCGAAGAGCGCCGGCAAAGCTATTCTATCTTCCTTCCCATTCATCCCGACACCGGCCGGGTGCTATATGTTCAGATGAAAACGGTGGATGCGGCGGCAGGAACCATCACCTTTGACGACGAAGACGGGGTTGAGCATACGCTGCCGGTCACGGGCGGCAATGTGAAACTGCAATGGAAGCCGGATTTCGGCGCCCGCTGGGCAGCTTTGGGCGTTGATTTTGAAATGTATGGCAAGGATCATTCCACCAATACCGCCATCTATGATAAAATTTGCCGCATCCTTGGCCATCGCGCGCCCGAGCATTTTTCATATGAGCTGTTTCTGGATGAAAACGGGCATAAAATTTCCAAAACGTCGGGCAATGGCGTGTCGATTGACGAATGGCTGACCTATGCCAATACCGAAAGCCTTTCGTATTTCATGTATCTTAAGCCCAAAACCGCAAAGCGGATGCATTTTGATGTGATCCCGAAAGCGATGGATGAGTATCAGCAGCAGCTGCGCGCCTATGAAGGTCAGGATATCAAAGCAAAGCTGAACAATCCGGTGTTTCATATCCACGGCCATAATGTGCCGGCGCCGGATATGGTGGTGCCGTTTTCCATGCTGCTGAACCTTGCTTCCGTTGCGAATGTCGAGGAAAAAGACCAGCTTTGGGGATTTATCAAACGCTACACCCCCGAGGCTTCGGCCGAAACCCACCCGGGGCTGGATCAGGCGGCAGAATTTGCAGTGCGCTACTACAATGATTTTGTCAAACCGGCCAAGGTCTACCGCGCACCTAGCGATCTTGAACGCGAAGCGCTTAGCGATTTGCGAGATCAGCTTTCATCCTATGACGGACCATTGGACGACGAAGCACTGCAAAGCCTTGTCTTTGCCTGCGGCCGCGAGCGCTTTGAGCCGCTGCGCGACTGGTTCAAAGCCATTTACGAAGTGCTATTGGGGGCCAGCCAGGGGCCGCGGTTCGGCGGATTTATCGCGCTTTACGGGGTGGCAGAAACAGCCGCGCTGATCGAGGCCGCACTGGCAGGAGACTTTATAAAAGACTAAACTGCACAACGGCATCAACAGACCGAGAATTGATTTTCACTTGCGGCGCGCTAGATGAACATCAATAAAGAGGATGTTATAATGCGTATATTTGCAATTTTGTGGCTTATATTAATGTTAAGCTCTCCGCTTGCCGCCGGAGAAAAAGAGGACGTGCAAGCCATAATTAATGGCCAAATCGAAGCCTTTCAAAAAGATGATTTTGTGGCCGCCTTTACCTATGCCAGCCCATCGATCCGCTCGATGTTTGGCACGCCTGAAAACTTTGGCAAAATGGTTCAGCGCGGCTACCCCATGGTCTGGCGACCAAAAGACGTTCGGTTTCTTGATTTTGAAAGCACGCCTGCAGGGCTTATGCAGTCCCTTCAAATCGTCGATCAAGCCGGCAAAGTCCATTACCTGAGATATCTTATGGTCAGTACCAGTAAAGGCTGGAAAATCTCGGGTGTGCAATTCATCAACCCTGCAGAGTTCAGCGCCTAACGCAACCGGGCAGCGTACGGAGCCAAAATCAGTCATTAAGCAGGGCCGACTAGGCTGACGTGAAACCGTTAACCAAAAAGGCCCTGCATGAGCATATCAAGCTCCACTCTTCCCACTTTTTCACCCCCTGCGTTTAAAGCCGGCCTTGCCAATTGGTCAAGCGGCGATGGTACGTCCGGCTCGGACAGCTATGCCGCAATGTCCGAAGCTGCCTATGTGCCCAATGACAGCGATTTTTCCGGCTGCCTTGAGCTGATCAAAACCCGATCGGTGCAAAAATTGCGGGCTTTTGCCAAAACCCCGATGCAGCCGGAGAACTATCTTCGGGTCAGCACCCGGATCAAATCAGTGACCGGCAACCTGCCTGCGGTTCGGATTGCCGCATGGGCTGGCAACGGCAGTGATGATTGGGTCAGCGCTGCCACCCAAATCGGGCCGTCTGTGGCGCTCAGCGCAGCAGGTGAGGTGGTTGAAATTTCCGCTATTGTCGGGCCGGGGCTGCGTGATGGGGTCGATATGGTGTGGGGCTCTGAGCCGACATACGGGCATTTCGGTCTTAATTTAACCGGCGCTAGCGGCGGCATTGTGCGGATTGACGACTTTGAAATCCAAGATGTGACCGGCCTGTTTCACCGCGAAATGATCAATGTGGTGGATGTGCGCGATTACGGCGCTCTTGGGGACGATAAAACCGATAATTACAATGCATTTGTCGCTGCTGATCAGGCGGCAAACGGGCGTCAATTGCTGGTGCCCGAGGGAACCTATCACATTACCCGTGGTCTGTCGCTCAGCGCGCCTGTGCAAATTCAGGGGCGGCTTGTGATGCCGGATGATGCGCCTTTGGTGCTCAGCAAATCCTATAACCTGTACGCCTATATCGATGCGTTCAAATCAGAAGAGCTGGCGTTTAAAAAGGCGTTTCAGGCTTTGCTGAACAGCGGCGATCACGACTCGCTTGATCTGAGCGGACGCACCATTGCCGTTACAGAACCGATTGATATGCAAGCGGCTGTGGCCAACAGGACCGAATATGCCCAGCGCCGGGTGATCCGCAACGGTCAGTTTTATGCTCAGGGCGACAGTGCGTGGGAAAATGAAGTTGTCAATTCGGTTGCAACTTATGATCAAAACACTCCGAAAGTTTTGAAAAATGTTGTGGATGTGGCCAATATTCCGGTCGGTGCCTTGGTTGAAGGTCACGGGGTTGGGCGCGAAATTTACGTCAAATCAAAAAATGTTGCGGCGCAGGAAGTGACCTTATCCGAAGCCTTATTTGACGCGGATGGCACCCAAAATTTTAGCTTTACACGGTTTAAATACCTGCTGGATTTCAGCGGCTTCGAAAAGCTGTCAAAGTTCTCTTTGCAAAACATTGAATTTCAATGCAACAGCAAAGCCAGCGGTATCATGCTGGCGCGTACGGGATATATTTTTCATATCAAAGATTGTTTCATCACGCGGCCCAAGTACCGCGGGTTGACCTCCATCGGGACCGCCTGTCAGGGCATGCTGGTGGATCGCTGTCATTTTATGACTGCCGAACCAGATACCAAATCCCAAGACCGCATCAGCGTTGCAATCAATGCCAATGGCAATGATGTCAAACTGCGTGAAAACTGGGCCTCGCAGTTTCGCCATTTCGCCATCCTCAGCGGATCCAACAATATCGTCAGCGGCAATCACTTTTATCAAGGCGATGGCGTGGCCAATGGTATCCGGCTCGCCGGCTTGGCGATGGCCAAATCGAACACTGCCACCACTGTTGTTGGCAATTATGTGGACAATTGCTTTTTAGAGTGGACTAATGAACATGATCCCACACGGGATTTCACCTCGGGTTTTGGCTTTTCCGCGCTTTCCGTGAGCGACAATGTATTTTTAAGCGGTGATGTCGCCGATTGGTTTGCCTATCTTGTGATCAAACCGTTTGGCAGCGGCCACGGGATTTCAAATCTAACGGTCAATGGCAATAACTTCCGCTCTATCAATGGCACCATCAACCGGGTGGAACGCATCGACACCAGCTATGCAGATATTGACCGCACCCGTTTGTGGCATATTCAGTTTTTGGGGAATAATTTTAACAATATAAGAACCCGACGCCAAAACCCTTTACGTCTTAGCCACACGCAAAATTCGGCCTCCTCTGTCTGGAATATTGAAACCGGCGGGCAACTGCCGTTTACAGGGTATGCCCGCGATGTCGAAGCGCTGGTGGCCAAAAGCGAAATCAAGTCATCCTCAAATCATAAAACCTATCACATGCCCTATGTGACTTTGGAAAATGGCTCGGCCAAAGATCGGGTCAATCTGAACTGGCCAGAAGCCGTCAAAGGCCAGATGGTGCTCTAGATTAGATGCGATCGCTGACCGCTGGCTCTGGTCAACTGGCCTGCAACCAAGTATAGCGCCACAGGCAGACACTAAGAGGCGCGTGATGACCGATCCCGACGAGCTGAGCAAAACGATCATCGAAGATCGTGCGGCCCGCGGCCAGCCAATTTCAAAACTGGGCTATTTTTGCGCGCCGTTCCGGCCGCAAAGCGGCCCGCTGTCGGATCGGGTGATCAAAGTCTATCGCAGCTTGGCCGATGACGCCGCGCTGGATCGTTTGGCACAGGCGCATAGTGATTATGCCGCGCTGCTCAAGCGCACTAAGGTTGGATTGCCGGAAACCGAATTTCACCTGCTTGATCTCGGCGGCCAGCGCACGCCGGTGGTAGTGCAACAGGCGCTTGATGCGCGCAGCATGATGCGCCCGCAATTGATCGCCGCAGATCGGCAAACCGCGCTAATGCTGATGGCAGCCGCGGGCGACGTAATCGCTGGTTTCTGGAATACGCTCGAAGACGGTGATGGACGGGTTGGATTTCATCCCTCAATTCGCAATTTTGCAATTGTGGACGGGCGAGCAATGTTTTTTGACACCTTTCCGCCGCTGATCGGATATTCGCGCGATGAAATGGGCGACATGCTGCTGCAGTTTTCCGAAAAACGGCTGATGCGCTGGATCGGGCCGATGCTTAAGCAAAAAGTCAATGCCATTCAGGATGAATGGTATTCGCCGCCCGAAACTCTGGTCGGATTGGTCGGTAGCGCCTGCCGGCTGCGCCCCGATGACTCCGAGGCGTTTCTAAGCTGGGGGCGTGATTTTGCCCAAAGTCAAATGCCGCGCTGGTCGGATGAAGCACTTGCCGGCCTAAAAAAGCCGCCGCGTTTGCCTGGATACTGGACCGGATTTCGCAAACTTCTGGGATTGCAGGGTGAACCAAACATTCAATAATCGCACCCTAAGGGCAAAGATGAACCGCTGTGTCCCAAGCCGCGCACCGTTCTGCCAAGGCAGGCGGAACCGCAGCATCTGTGAACATGGCTGAAAGCGCTTTGAGTGATGTGATCCGCACCGGTGCGCTGCGTTGGAATTTTGACTGATCGGCCACCAAAAATATCTGCCGCGCCTGTTCAATGATGGTCTGGCTGACGCCCACCTCTTGAATATCAAAATCCAGCAGATCCCCGTCCTGATCCAAGGCTGAGCAGCCGATGACGGCATAATCCACTTTAAAGCGTTCAATGCTTTGCTGGGTCAATGTCCCAACAAGCCCGCCATCTTTGCGCCGTAACACTCCCCCCGCCAGAATAATTTCACAGCTTTTGTTGGCGGCGAGGATCGAGGCAACATTTATGTTATTGGTCACCACCATCAGGTTGGTGTGATCCAGCAGCGCCTTGGCCACCGCTTCGGTGGTGGTGCCAATGTTCAAAAACACCGAACAGTCCGACGGAATATGCGCCGCGCATTTGGCCGCAATTGAGGCCTTCGCCTCGGCATTCAGCTCGCGGCGTTGGCTATAGGCGATATTCACCGTGCCCGAGGCCATAATCGCGCCGCCATGCACCCGCTCTAACTGGCCAGTTTCCGCGAGATCGCTGAGATCGCGGCGGATGGTTTGAAGGCTGACACCAAAATGCTCGGCCAATCCCTCAACCGTGACCTTGCCTTGGCTTTGGGCAATTTCAAGAATATCAGGATGGCGGAAGGTCTGCGACATGAAAGCTCCGTTTTTAAGTTAGACATCACACCCCGGCTCATCTGGTCAAGCGCAAACCGGCCGCCAGCGCGCAAAAAGCGGCATTTTATGATCGTTTATGTTCGATATTGCGTTTTTTAGCTTTAAATTGACCAAATTCGCGCGTATATGGACGTTAAACCGATTATTTTTATGCGAGCGTTAGCGCTAGTACCTTGGCGGCCAATTTTCAAAAAGGAGCCAACCGTGCCCGAGCATTCCAATACCGAACCCTATGATCTTTTTATCATTGGCGGCGGCATCAATGGCTGCGGCATTGCCCGCGATGCTGCCGGTCGCGGCCTGCGTGTCATGCTGGCCGAAATGAATGACTTTGGCGGCGCCACTTCATCGGCGTCCACAAAACTGTTTCATGGTGGGTTGCGGTACTTAGAATATTTCGAGTTTGATCTGGTGCGCAAAGCCTTGATTGAACGCGAGGTCCTGCTCAAAGCAATGCCGCATATCAGCTGGCCAATGCGCTTTGTTCTACCGCTTTACAAAGGCATGAGGTTTGATGCAGAAACCCCCACCTCGCGGCTTTTGGTGCGGTTCATGCCATGGCTGCGGGGGCGCAGACCAGCATGGCTGATCCGCTTGGGGCTGTTTTTATATGACACGCTTGGCGGGCGCGACATTCTACCCGGCACGGCCACATTGGATTTGCACCGCGATCCGGTGGGCACGCCGCTACAGGATAAATTTGCAAAAGGCTTTGAATATTCCGATTGCTGGATTGAAGACAGCCGGTTGGTGTTGCTCAACGCGCGTGACGCCGAGCAGCGCGGCGGCGCCATGCGCAGCCGCTGCGCCGTTACCAAAGCCGAACGGGTGGGTGATCTGTGGCACATCAGTTTCGAAGACAGCCAAAGCGGCACAACTGAGACCGTTCAGGCAAAGATGCTGGTCAATGCCGGCGGGCCTTGGGTCGAAAACATCATTCATCAGACGGCAGGGATCAACTCATCCGAAGGCGTACGTCTGGTGCGCGGCAGTCATATTGTCACCCGCAAACTCTTTGAGCATGACAAAAGCTATTTCTTTCAAGGCAGCGATGGACGGATTATCTTTGCCATTCCTTATGAGCAGGATTTCACCCTGATCGGCACCACGGATCAGGATCACAGCGACCCTGATACCCGCCCCGAATGCAGCGCGGAAGAGCGCGATTATCTTTTGGCCTCTGCTTCTGAATATTTTGCCAAACCCGTTACAAAAGAAGACGTGGTCTGGAGCTATTCTGGCGTGCGCCCGCTTTATGATGACGGCGCCAGTTCGGCCACGGCAGCCACCCGCGATTATGTGCTCACGGTCAATCAACCGGATGGCACCGCGCCCATATTGAACGTCTTTGGCGGCAAAATCACCACCTACCGCAAACTTGCCGAAAATGCCTTGGTGGAAATCGCGCCGTTTTTCCCCGATTTTCCGGGACCGTGGACTGCGGGCGTGCCGCTACCGGGCGGTGATTTTGCGGTAAAAGATGTACAGAAAAAGCTTGAACAGCTTGAAAAGGATTATCCGTTCTTAACCCCACGTTGGGCGCAAAGGCTGCTGCGGACCTATGGCACAGAGGCCTGGGACATGCTGGGCACAGCAAAAAGCGCTGCAGATCTGGGGCGTGATTTTGGCGCCACCTTAACCGAGCAAGAACTGCGCTGGTCCATTGCCAACGAATATACCAAAACTACTGAGGACATGATCTGGCGGCGCTCAAAACTGGGGCTGCGCCTGTCGAAAGACGAGGTTGCAGACCTTTATAAGTTCTTTAGTGATCCTCGGGGCAAAGCCAAAAAGACAGCAAAACGCAAATCAAAACCGGTTGCGCTCGATCAAGAAATCGGCTGAATTTACCACAGCAAATCTAAAAAGGTGCTGACATGACCCATATCCTCGCCATTGACCAAGGCACAACATCGAGCCGTGCGATCGTATTTGACCAGTCCATGACCCCGATTGCCAGCGCCCAGGAAGAGTTTGAACAGCATTTTCCCGCCAGCGGCTGGGTCGAACATGAGGCCGAAGACCTTTGGTCAACCACGATCTCGACCTGCCGCAAAGCGCTTGAAAGCGCCGGGCTGAGCGCAGGTGATATCGCCGCCATTGGCATTACCAACCAGCGCGAAACCACGGTGATCTGGGATAAAAACACCGGCCAAGCGATCCATAAGGCGATTGTCTGGCAAGACCGCCGAACAGCCGATATTTGCGAGGCTCTGCGCAGCGGCGGCCATGAGCCGATGTTCACCGCGCAAACTGGTCTTTTGCTCGATCCCTATTTTTCCGGCACCAAGGTGAAATGGATCCTCGACACTGTTGAGGGCGCGCGCCAGAAAGCGGCCGATGGTGATCTGCTCTTTGGCACGGTCGACAGCTATCTGATCTGGCGGCTGACCGGCGGGCGCGTGCATGCCACCGATGCCACCAACGCCGCGCGCACGCTGCTTTATGATATCCACCGCGGCGTCTGGAGCCCCGAGATCTGCGAGCTGCTTGATATCCCCATGGCCATGCTGCCCGAGGTTAAGAACTGCGCCGATGATTTTGGCGAAACCGAAGCGGCGCTCTTTGGCGGCGCAATCGCTATTCGCGGTGTCGCTGGCGATCAACAGGCGGCCACTGTGGGCCAAGCCTGTTTCGAACCGGGCATGTTGAAATCCACCTATGGGACGGGCTGTTTTGCGCTGCTGAATACCGGCGATGCGACTGTACAGTCACAAAACCGGCTGCTGACCACCATCGCCTATCAGCTGGATGGCAAGCCCACCTATGCACTAGAGGGCTCGATCTTTATTGCCGGCGCTGTGGTGCAATGGCTGCGCGACGGGCTAAAAATCATCGGCACTGCGGGTGAGACCCAAGCTCTGGCCGAAATCGCCGATCCGGCGCAGGACTTGGTGATGGTGCCCGCCTTTACCGGCCTTGGCGCGCCCTATTGGAATGCAGAATGCCGCGGCGCGGTCTATGGGCTGACGCGCAATTCGGGCGCGGCAGAATTTGCCCGCGCGGCGCTGCAAAGCGTCGGGCTGCAAACCCGCGATCTGCTCGAAGCGATGCGCGCCGACGGGGCCGCAGGGGCGGGCGATGCGGTGCTGCGCGTGGATGGCGGCATGTCGGCAAGTGACTGGACCATGCAATATCTGGCCGATATTATCGGCGCGCCGGTGGACCGGCCCAAAGTGCTGGAAACCACCGCCATGGGGGTCGCGTGGCTGGCCGGCATGCAGGTGGGCGTCTATCAGGGTCAGGCCGAATTTGCCGCCAACTGGGCGCTTGAGCAGCGCTTTATGCCCAAGATGGAAGAGCAAGAGCGCGCCGCTGCCTACACCCGCTGGAAATCCGCCGTCGCGGCGACATTGACGGTGTAACAGGTTTCACAGAACGGTGACTGGGATCAGCGGTGTGGACATAAGTTAAGAACTCAGGGTGGCTAGACGGGCTGGCCGCCCATTTTGTTCGCGCCGCCTAATCTGGCCATAGGGCATTTGAAGTTGAACCCACTCGCGTCCCTGAACTCTTATTTTTCCAGATGCTTCTACCAAACTGTATTGGATATATGAATGAAAATCACTTGAATATTGGTTGCCAATGAAAACCTTCGCCCATTGAATTTCGTCTTGGCTCATAGGCATTTCACAAACTACTTTTTGTTCGGTTTGTAGTTCGAGAAGAAAACCTTTTGAAATACAGCGTGCTGCAAATTTGCTTGATAAATATTTCGCACTTATCCCGCTAAACACGGCCTCTGGATAGCCTGACGGTGTTTCCGCAATTCGGGCAACTGGTGCGGGTTGCGAACACGCGGCGAGCAGTAAAATTATGGGGATGTTGTCTTACCATTTAACCGCGCTGGTGCATCCTTTGAATTAAATCCCGGTGTCGATGATGGCTTTGGCCAGAACCGGAATGGTCGCTGAATTCAGGCCAGCGATGTTCAGCCGGCTGTCGCCCACCATGTAAACCGCGTGTTTTTCGCGCAGCGCGTCCACCTTATCCGGCGTGGTGCCCAGCCGCGAAAACATCCCCCGATGCTCGGCCAAAAACCCAAAGCGGTCCGAACCGGAAAGCTGGCGCAGCTCATCTGCAAGCTGTTGGCGCAGCCCCAGCATGGAAACCCGAACCTCTTCCAGTTCGGCCTGCCAGTTGGCGCGCAATTCCGCATCGCCGAGCACCATGGTCACCAGCCGCGCGCCGTGGTCGGGCGGGAACGAAAAGTTCTGCCGGTTGAGATAGGCCAATGTACCCTGGTTCAGCGCCTGCGCGCTTTGATCTTGCGAAACCGCCATCAAAATGCCGGTGCGTTCGCGGTAAATGCCAAAGTTCTTGGAACAGCTGGCCGCGATCAAACATTCGGGCAGCGCGCTGGCCAGAAGCCGGGTGGCAGAGGCATCTTGCTCAAGTCCATCGCCAAAGCCTTGATAGGCAATATCAATCATCGGCGTGGCGCCGGTTTTCTGCAAAAGCTCAACCACCTGCTGCCATTGCACCGCGTTCAAATTGGCCCCTGTGGGGTTATGACAACAGCCATGCAGCAGCACGATATCACCGGCTTTTGCTTGGGCCAAATCGGCGCACATGGCGTCAAAATCAACGCCGCGTGTGGCGCTGTCAAAATAGCGGTAGGGCACCGTTTCAATCGATAAATGGCGCAGGATCGAAAGGTGGTTCGGCCAAGTGGGATCAGACACGAATACCCGTACATCCGGATTGGCCATCTGCACCATCTCAAAGGCTTGGCGCACCGCGCCAGTGCCGCCCGGCATGGCCGCCGCCGCCACCGAAGCGCGCGGAACAGCACCGCCGAGAACCAGATCAACCATCACATCGGAAAACGCCGGATCGCCCACCAGCCCGACATAGGATTTGGTAGTTTGCTGATGCCAAAGCTGTTGTTCGGCGGTTTTGATCGCCCGCATCACCGGCGTCACGCCATCGGCATTTTTGTAAACCCCTACCCCGAGATCAATTTTCTCGGGCCGTGGGTCCTGCCGATAAAGCTGCACCAGCGCGAGTATTTTATCGGCTGGTTGCGCGGTGAGCGTTTCAAACATTCAGGTCTCTCCTGTTGCGACAGGCACCATGGGGAACTGCCCCCACTCCGCCCAGCTGCCATCATAAAGCGCGTGGTCGGTTTTGCCCATCTGGGTCAAAGCAAGGTTAAGAACAGCGGCCGTGACCCCCGATCCACAACTGGTGATCGCCGGCTTGGCCAAATCCACGCCGGCCGCCTGGAAAATGGCGCGCAGCGCATCGGGGTCTTTAAGCGTCCCCTCTGGGGACAAAAGGCTGTGAAAATAAACGTTTTTGGATCCCGGAATATGACCGGACCGAAGCCCTTCGCGGGGCTCGGGCTCATCGCCGCGAAACCGGCCCGGGGCACGGGCATCGATAATTTCATGATCGCCCAGCTTTGAGGCCGCCGCCACCTGGGTGACATCCTTGACCATATGGTTTTGCCGGCGCACCATCATATGCCGGTCGCGAATAATCGGGGGCATATCTTCGATCGGGTGACCTTCGGCTTTCCATTTTGGAAACCCGCCATCCAGAACCGCAACATCGGTGTGGCCCATCAATTTTAGCAGCCACCAAACCCGCGCGGCGGAAAACAGCCCAGCGCCATCATAAACCACCACCTGGTGGCCATCGCCAACCCCCATGGCACGCATCCGCGACAGGAATTTTTCCACCGGCGGCACCATATGCGGCAATTCCGAGCGGTGATCGCTAATTTCATCAATATCGAAATATCGCGCTCCGGGGATATGTGCAGCCTCAAATTCGGCCCGTGCGTTGCGCTGCATTGTGGGCAGATACCAAGAGCCATCCAAAACCCGCAGATCAGGATCTTTCAAATGCGCAGCAAGCCACGCGGTGGAAACCAGTGTTTTTGGATCATCAACTGCCATTGGGACCCCCGAATTGTGCTGTTTTGTCCCTACTACTCTGAGGTCGCGGTGGCAAGGGCAGCGGCTAAATTTGCACGCTCGGCTGTGCCGCAGAACGCGGCGGAATTAGTCGCCATGGCGCAGAAGCCGCTGTTTCTGGCGGCCCCAATCGCGCTTGGCCTGATCTGCGCGTTTGTCGTGATTCTTTTTACCCTTGGCGATACCAATTTTGAGCTTCACCTTGCCGCGATGATTGAAATACATCACCAGCGGCACCAAAGTCATGCCCTTGCGCTGGGTATCGGACCACAGCCGCGCCAATTCGCGGCGGTTGACCAAAAGCTTGCGGCGGCGGCGTTCTTCGTGGCCAAAGGTTTTGGCCTGCTCGTATGGGGCAATATAAGAATTGACCAACCACAGCTCGCCCTCATCCACCCCAGCATAGCTTTCGGCAATATTGCTGCTGTTGACGCGCAGGGATTTCACCTCGGACCCAAACAGCGCAACGCCGCACTCAAGATCATCCTCGATTGCATAATCAAATCGCGCACGCCGGTTTTCGGCAATCACTTTGTAGTTCGGGTCAGATTTAGGAGCTGCCATGGCTTGGCTGATTACACGGTGTTGGACGGGCTGTCCATGGTTTGCATGACCTCTGCGAACGCTATTCGTGCTGGACAGACTCGCCAGCGCAGTGCTAGCTTTTGATCAAATTATATTTGGCAGGTGATCCCATGAAAGACGATAACTTCCTCAAAGAGAACAACGCTCGTCATTTGTGGCATCCAATGGGCCATCCGGCAGACTCGCTTGCCAATCCGCCGAAAATTATAACCGGCGCCGAAGGGATCAAGATCACGGATATCGACGGCCATTCCGTGGTGGATGCGGTGGGCGGACTTTGGTGCGCCAATCTGGGATATTCCAACGATGTGATCAAAGATGCGATTGCCAAACAGCTTTATGATCTGCCCTATTATTCGGCCTTTGCAGGTTCGACCAATCCGCCGGCGATCGAAGCCTCGCTCGCCGTGCGCGAGATGTTTGCAGAAGATGGCATGGCGCGAGTGTTTTTCACCTCGGGCGGATCAGATGCGGTGGAAACCACCTTGCGGCTGGCGCGGCAGTATCACCGTCTGCGCGGTGAACCCACGCGCACCAAGTTTATTTCCCTTAAAAAGGGCTATCATGGCACACATTTCGGCGGCGCATCCGTGAATGGCAACAACCGTTTCCGGATCAGTTATGAGCCGCTTTTGCCCGGGTGTTTCCATCTGCCAAGCCCGTATCCTTATCGCAACCCATATGGTGAAACCGATCCTGCAAAGCTGGCGCAAAACATCGCGGCCGCGTTTGAGGACGAAGTGGCCTTTCAGGACCCCAAAACCATAGCTGCCTTTATCATGGAGCCGATCCAAGGCGCCGGCGGCGTCATTGTGCCGGATGCCTCATTCATGGGGCTGATGCGCGATGTCTGCACCCGCCACGGGATTTTGATGATCTCGGACGAGGTGATCACCGGTTTTGGCCGCACTGGCGAGTGGAGCGGCGCGCGCCATTGGGGGGTCAAGCCGGATATGATGAGTTTGGCCAAAGGCATCACCAGCGCCTATTTTCCGGTCGGCGCAGCGCTGATGAGCGATCAGGTCGCCGAGGTGTTTGAAAACGACCGCTCGGCGGATGGGGGAATTTTCCACGGCTATACCTATTCGGCGCATCCTGTGGGCGCAGCAGCTGTCACCGCCTGTCTGTCGGAAACCCTGCGGCTTGATACCAAAACCAACGCCGCCGCGCGCGGCGCGCAGCTTTATCAAGGGGTGCAAAAGCTCAAGGACAAATACGATGTGGTCGGCGATGTGCGCGGCGGCGAAGGGCTTATGACCGCGCTTGAGCTTGTGAGCGACCGCGCAGCTAAGACAGCGCTGGATATGGACGCGATGAAACGCGTGCATCAGGCCACCTATGAGGCCGGCTCGATGGTCCGCCTTGGGATGAACAATATCCTAATGTCACCGCCGCTAACCATCAGCGAAGCCGAAGTAGACGTGATTTTATCTGCGCTTGATGCGGGGCTTGGGGCGGTTTAAGTGCGGCCACCCGTCACCTTTTCATAGGTGCCAGAGGCCAAATCACCTAACGACCACTGCCCGACCCGAGCGCGAATAAGCCGCAGGGTGGGAAGCCCGATGGCGGCGGTCATGCGGCGGACCTGCCGGTTGCGGCCTTCGCGAATTGTAATCTCAAGCCAGCTGTCGGGCACGGTTTTGCGAAAGCGCACCGGCGGCGTGCGCGGCCATAAACCCGAGGGCGGCGCAATACAGCGCGCTTTTGCGGGGCGGCACGCGCCGTCTTTTAGCATAACGCCTTGGCGCAAGGGCATCAGATCGCTGTCGTTCGGCGCGCCTTCGACCTGCACCCAATAGGTTTTTTCCAGCTTGTATTTCGGGTCTGCGATTTTCGCCTGCAGCCGCCCGTCATCGGTTAAAACTAGCAGGCCTTCGCTGTCGCGGTCCAGCCGGCCGGCCGGATATAAATCGGGAATATCGATATAATCCGCAAGGGTTTGCCGGTTTTCGGCAGAAGCGCTGTTATCGGTGAACTGGCACAGCACGTTGAACGGCTTGTTAAAGAGAACAATCATATGGTCAGGGTAGAGGCCGGTTTAATCATACCGGTTTCAATGCCGCGCCAGTTTGTAATTGCCGGTGTCATCCATTTTTGCGCCGCCGGATGTTCGCACTCTAGCACCCCAAGCGCGCACAGCAGCGCGGCAATGGCTGAATTGCTGGCGCGGGTATTGCCGTCGGTGATTTTCAAAGCCACCCCTAGACGCTGTTCGGGCAGGATGGCCACAAAGACGCCCTCGGCACCGGTTTTTATCGCCGCAGCGCCCGACATGGCGCGCATCAAATCCGTGCAGGCGCGGCCTTCGCCGGCAACCAGTTCAGGGTGCAGCATCATGGCTTCGACCAACCGGCGGGCCGCCACTGAAGCACTGTCGGCCCGGTCCTGCGCCGAGGCATACCACGCCATCGCCCGCGCCACATCGCTCAGCTTGGCGGCAAAATTCGGCGCCGAGCAGCCGTCGATACCATAGCCCTGACTGACAGCGCCAGTGGTCATTTCAAAGGCTTCAAGACAGGCTTTCTGCACCGGATGCGCCGGATCAATATAGTCAGGGCCGGCGTTTAAATGCTTTGCCAATGTCAAAAATCCGGTATGCTTTCCAGAGCAGTTATTGTGCATCTGGCAGGGGCTTTCACCGCGGTCGCGCAGCCCGTGGCGTGCATCTTTGTCATTGGGCACTTGTGCACCGCAGCGAAAGTCATCATCCGATTTGCCCAGCGCCGCAAGCCAGCTTTGCACCCGGTCCGTATGGATCGCCGCCCCTTGGTGCGATGCGCAGGCCAGCGCTAAATGCTCAGGTCCAAGCCGGTGCGCTTCGGCGGCGCCCGATGTGATTAAAGGCAGGGCCTGGATCATCTTGACCGACGAGCGCGGCAGGATGATTTGATCCGGATCGCCCCATGTTTTAACCACCCGGCCGCTGTCATCACAGATGACTGCATGACCGTAATGGACGCTTTCAAGAAAGGACCCGCGCCATATTTCGCTCATTACAATCGGATTTTTCATCTTTTGCTTCAACTTTCTGCGCAAATTTATGCCAACAGGGCTTTCGTTAAATCTCTGTTTCAGGCTATTATGCCTTTGTCGAGTTTTTAACCGGGGTCTGCAACAAAAAATGGTGGTCAAGCGCCAGAGGGCCCATGCAAGGGTATGTCCAAAGGGACGGAGGCATAAAATGCGAAAAACACTTAAGCTTATCACTGTGACGTGCGGGTTGGCTTTGGCTGCAACAGCCGGTCTTGCCCAAAGCACCAGCAATAACAAAGTGTCGGAAAAAACCGACTGGAGTGTTTTTGTCGACCAAAACCCAACCGAGTGCTGGAGTGTCTCGCAACCCAAAGAATCGGTGAATACCCGCAGTGGCCGCGTGGTGTCGGTGAAACGCGGCGATATTCTTTTATTTGTATTTTTCCGTCCGAGCGAAAAAGTCGACGGGCAGGTCACCTTTACCGGCGGCTATCCCTTTGCGCCCGACTCGCGGGTGAAGCTGGCGATCGATGGCAAAAGCTACGAATTGCCCGCCGTCCAAGGCGAATGGGCTTGGGCCGCTTCGCCCGAAGATGATGCCAAAATCATTGCAGCGATGAAACGCGGCGCCAAAGCGGTGCTGACCGCCCGTTCCGAGCGCGGCACCACCACCAAGGATACATTTTCGCTGACCGGTTTCACCGCTGCCTATGACGACAGCAAAAAACGCTGCAGCAACTAGGTGCTAAAACGCGGGCTTTGCCTCTGGTACGCGAATCCTCTATGCTCGCCGCTTGTAGTTGGCAAAAGTGAACCCTGATATGACCGCAACCGCCCCGATCACCCAAGATGTGATGACCCTGCCGCGCAAAGCGCCCGAGGGGCCGCTTAACCTTGTTGGCCTAACCCGCCCCGCGCTGAAAGCAGCGCTGATCGAGGCGGGCACGCCAGAAAAACAATCTAAGATGCGGGTGGGCCAGATCTGGCAGTGGATTTACGAAAAAGGTGTGCGTGATTTTGCGCAGATGACCAACCTTGCCAAACCTTATCGCGCGATCCTGGCGGAACATTTCCAAATTGCCGTGCCCGAAGTTGTCTCAAAACACATCTCGGCCGATGGCACCCGCAAATACCTTTTGCGCATTGCCGGCGGCCATGAGGTGGAAACAGTATATATCCCCGAAGTGGATCGCGGCACGCTCTGCATCAGCTCGCAGGTGGGTTGCACATTGACCTGTTCATTCTGCCATACCGGCACGCAAAAGCTGGTGCGCAATCTGACCGCAGGCGAAATTATCGGTCAGGTTCTGGTCGCGCGCGATGATCTGGGCGAATGGCCGGGCGCGCCAGGCCGCAACAGCGATGCCCGTTTGCTTTCCAATATCGTGCTGATGGGCATGGGCGAGCCGCTCTACAACTTTGACAATGTGCGCGATGCGATGAAGATCGCGATGGACCCCGAGGGCATTTGCCTATCGCGCCGTCGCATCACCCTGTCCACCTCTGGCGTTGTGCCGGAAATTGCCAAAACAGCGCAGGAAATCGGCTGTCTGCTGGCGGTGTCGTTTCATGCCACCACCGATGCAGTGCGTGATACATTGGTGCCTATCAATAAAAAGTGGAACATCGAAACGCTGTTGACCGAGCTGCGCGCCTATCCCAAACTTTCGAACTCCGAGCGCATCACGTTCGAGTATGTGATGCTGAAAGGTATCAACGACAGTGACGCCGATGCGCGCCGCCTGCTCAAGCTTATTCGCGGCATTCCGGCCAAGATTAACCTGATCCCGTTTAACGAATGGCCCGGCGCGCCTTATGAGCGGTCCGACTGGGACCGGATCGAAGCCTTTTCGGATATTATTTTCAACGCAGGCTATGCCAGCCCGATCCGCAAACCGCGTGGCGAAGATATCATGGCCGCCTGCGGGCAGCTTAAATCCGCCACCGAACGCGCCCGTAAAAGCCGCAAGGCGATTGAGGCGGAAGCCGGTGTATCGGCTTCCTAGACAGGCGCGCTGCCCATCTTGGCTCGTTGGGCAAGGCTAGTTGCCAAATCAAAGCTGTCTTTTAGATCGGCCCCCTCGCCTAAACATACTGGTGAGCAATGCCCTTACGTTGCGTTATGCTTGTTTTTAAAAGGAAAATTAAAAACAGTTTGGGCCATAGTGATGGAAACACAGGAAGGAGCCTCGGATGACACTTATCGTGAAATCGAAGATCAATATCACCAAGGGTTTTGATACTTGGCAAGCAATGGTCAAATCACAGGAACCAAAGCTAAATGAGCTTGGGATTAAGTTTCTCTTTGCCGGTACTGAAAAAGACAATCCCAATCAGCTGCACGCCATTATGATGTTTCCAAACATGGAAGCGCTTCAGGCCTTTGGCGGTGATGAAGAGCTAACAGAAATACGCAGGCAGGCAGGCGCAGTGATTGAAAGCGGTGTGATGACACCAATCTCAGGCGATTATTTCACTAACTATCCAGAAGCGCATATTAAGCACTAAGCCGGCCCAAAATCAAAACGTAGTGCTGCCCATCGGACTGCGCCTGTAGACTTCGGCGCAGTGCGAGGGATGGGTGAGCTTTACCCCAGCCGACGGTTGCGCGCGGCCAGCAGTTTTAGGCGCAGCGCGTTCAGTTGAATAAAGCCCGCCGCATCGGTTTGATCATAGGCGCCGGCGTCATCTTCAAAGGTCACATGCGCTTCGGAATAAAGGCTATGCTCGGACCAGCGGCCAACAGTGCGCGCCGCGCCTTTGTAAAGTTTGACCCGCACGGTGCCGGTGACGTGTTCTTGGGATGCGTCGATCAGCGCCTGCAGCATTTCGCGCTCGGGCGAGTACCAAAAGCCATTATAAATCAGCTCGGCATATTTCGGCATCAGTTCGTCTTTTAAATGCGCCGCGCCGCGATCAAGGGTGATCTGCTCGATGCCGCGATGCGCTTCTAGAAGAATAGTGCCGCCGGGGGTTTCATAGATGCCGCGCGATTTCATGCCGACAAAGCGCCCTTCCACCAGATCAAGCCGGCCAATGCCGTGTTTGCCGCCCAACTCGTTCAGGCGGGTCAGGATCGTCGCCGGCGACATGGCTTCGCCATTGATCGACACCGCATCGCCGCGCTCAAAGCCGATCTCGATAAATTCGGCAGTATCCGGCGCCTCTTCTGGGCTGACGGTGCGCTGATAGACATAATCGGGCGCTTCAACAGCGGGATCTTCCAGCACCTTGCCCTCGGATGAAGTGTGCAGCAGGTTGGCATCCACGCTAAAGGGTGCCTCGCCGCGTTTGTCTTTGGCGATCGGGATTTGGTTTTCTTCTGCAAAGGCGATCAGCTTGCTGCGGCTTGACAGATCCCATTCGCGCCATGGCGCGATGACCTTGATGTCGGGGTTAAGCGCATAGGCGGCCAGCTCGAACCGCACTTGGTCATTGCCTTTTCCAGTGGCCCCATGCGCCACCGCATCGGCGCCAGTTTGCGCCGCAATTTCCACCAGCCGCTTTGAAATGAGCGGCCGCGCAATAGAGGTGCCCAGCAGATAAAGCCCTTCATAAAGTGCATTGGCGCGAAACATCGGAAAGACGAAATCGCGGACAAACTCTTCGCGAACATCCTCGATAAAGATATTCTCAGAGCTGATCCCCAGCAGCTCGGCCTTTTTGCGCGCCGGCTCAAGTTCTTCGCCCTGCCCCAGATCGGCGGTATAGGTCACCACTTCGCAGCCATACTCGGTCTGCAACCATTTTAGAATGATCGAGGTATCAAGACCGCCAGAATAGGCAAGAACAACTTTTTTCGGCGCAGACATGGGGTTTCCTGTGACAGTGGATATGTGAAAGCTCGCAGGCGCGGATAACGGGTTTTGCAGCGCGGGGCAAGAGCAATGGCAAACATGACTTGCACGGCGGGCCACGTTGGGGTTATTATTTCTGCAATTTTAAAGTGTATTTAAGAAAGTTATTTATATGCAGGCTTGGATGTTACTTCGTCATTCCTTTGTGATGTTGTTTGGAAACTTTACCATCGCGCTGCGCTTGTCGGCAGTGCTGTTCGCGGTGCAAATCATTCAAATAGTTTATTTTGCTTACCCGATCTCAGACGGTGAAGCTGCTGACCTTGCATTAAACACACAATTTTGGCTTATCCTTTTTATTCAACTAATGGTATTTCTGATCACGAGCCTCTGGATCGCTGTGGCTTGGCACCGGTTTATATTACGTGAGGAAGTACCCACCAAACTGCTTCCTAAATTTCACGGTTGGCGCTTTTGGGCCTATTTTTGGCAGGGGTTACTATTGGGTACATTCGTGACTTTCCTTTCTGCTTTAATCCTTGTTTTGCTTCTATTTCAAAAGTTATCAGAAGGCGAATATGTTACGTTTGGCCCCCAGACCAAGCTTTTATTTTCTATAGCAAGTGCGATTGCTGGGCCGGTTTTTTACCGTTTCGCCACAATCCTACCTGCAGCGGCATTGGGTAAGCGGTTCACTTGGGGTGCAGCATGGCGGGCCACTAAAGGCACCACAGGCTCTTTGCTTTTAGTCTCATTGGTTCTCATTGGAGGCTTCAGAATGGCCGATTGGTTTGCGACCAAACTGATTTCGGATAATTTCTTTCTTCTCGTGCTCTGGGACATCCTTTTTCAATGGTTCGGTCTTATGATCAATGTCAGCATTCTCACCACGCTTTACGGCCATTACGTGGAAAAACGGGCCTT
Source organism: uncultured Paracoccaceae bacterium (assembly GCA_965659715.1). GTDB lineage: Bacteria > Pseudomonadota > Alphaproteobacteria > Rhodobacterales > Rhodobacteraceae > CABZJG01. Next base: position 29,434 of record CBFHXE010000015.1, read on the forward strand.
GGTTTGAAAGCGCGGGGCTTGCCTTTAGCCTAGCTCTGCGGCACAGCTAGGGCATGAATGATTTTGCCGCCCTTGCCCGCAGTGCCGAAGCCCAGATGCGCGATGTTTTTGCCGAAACACCACTGCAGAAAAACCACCACCTTTCGGCGCTTTATGACGCCGATATCTGGCTCAAGCGCGAAGACCTTGCGCCGGTGCGCTCTTATAAGCTGCGCGGTGCGTTCAACGCCATGCGCAAACGGGCTGAGCAGAAAAAATTCGTCTGCGCCAGCGCCGGCAACCATGCCCAGGGCGTGGCCTATATGTGCCGCCATTTCGGCGTAGAGGGCACTATTTTTATGCCGGTCACCACCCCGCAGCAGAAAATTCAGAAAACCCAGATTTTTGGCGGCGATACCGTGGAAATTAAACTGATCGGCGACTATTTCGACGAATGCCTTTTAGCGGCGCAAGAGTTTTGCCGCCAAAGCGGCGCGCATTTCCTGTCGCCTTTTGATGATGCGGATGTGATTGAGGGCCAGGCCAGTGTCGCGGTGGAAATTGAACGTCAGCTGGGCGGCGTGCCGGATCATATTGTGCTGCCGGTGGGCGGCGGTGGGCTTGCCACTGGGATGCTGGGTTATTTCGGCGATAGGTGCCGCGCTACTTTGGTTGAACCGATGGGCGGCGCCTGTCTGTGGGCCGCGCTTGAGGCCGGTCATCCAGTGGCGTTAGAGCGGGTGGATACCTTTGCCGATGGCGCCGCTGTGGGCCAGATCGGCGCGCTTACATTTGCCCGTCTTAAAGAGGTTGGCCAAGAAAATCTGCTGCGCATCCCCGAAGACCGGATTTGCACCAGCATGGTTGAGATGCTCAACCTCGAAGGCATTGTTCTTGAACCCGCAGGCGCGCTAGCAATCGATGCGCTGAAAGATCTGCGTGATGTTATTCGCGGCCGGCGTGTGGTTTGTGTGTCCTCGGGGGGAAACTTTGATTTCGAACGCCTGCCCGAGGTCAAAGAACGCGCCCAGCGCTATTCAGGGGTCAAGAAATACCTCATCCTGCGGATGCCACAACGCCCCGGCGCACTTAAAGAGTTTTTGAACTTTCTCGGCCCCGATGATGATATCACGCGGTTTGAGTATCTCAAAAAATCAGCGCGCAATTTCGGCTCGATCCTGATCGGGATCGAAACCAAATCCCCCGAGCAATTTGAAGGGTTTTTCAAACGGCTGGATGCCGCCGGCTTTACCTATTCCGATATCACCAATGATGAAACGCTGGCGCAGTTCGTGATCTAGGATCAGGGACTTTAGGGTAGATGCACCAATGGCACGGTTGGCAGTCCGTTTAGGGCTCGAAGAAGGCCGCATAATCCACTTGAGTTTTTAAGAATGTCAATTGAGAGTGGGCAAAGAGCCGTTGCAAAAACCGAAGTGGGATATGAACAGATCTTCCATCCAAAGAATTTATGGAGAAGCAAAAAGCGCGCTGCAATTGGCTTGTGGCAAGAGCCCCGTTTTTGTTGATCTGTTGAATTTCTTGAATGCGCAGAATTTCTCTGTCGAAACCATTAACGAATTTACCGGCGATGTTCCTAAGCATGAAAATCTGCTTTGCTCTGCCATTTCCAAAATACAGGACACGCCATTATTCCCACTAAAATCCGCTTTGATGGCCGGCTACAATCAATTGCAGTGGCGGGTTGATGAGGGCGGCTTTTACGCCAAAGGCGCTGACGTTGGTGATGGATACAGGCGTGGAAACTTGCACGCTCTGCTGGTTGGTCCAGAGGGCTGTCCCTTTGTGGCAAATGACTTTCTGCTTGGTTTCTTTCTCTTGTCGCCAAACACGCTTTACCGGGACCACAAACATTTGGCGCCTGAACTATACGTTCCATTGACCGGCCCCAGCGGTTGGCGGTTTGACCAAGGCGCTTGGGAAGATCGCACTGCCGGCAGCGCCATTTACAATGCGCCTAATATCGTGCACGCCACGCGGGTCTACGAAACCCCGTTTCTTGCGCTCTTTGGCTGGTCGCAAGATATAGGATCAGCCTGCGAAGTTGTTTTTGCAGGCGACTGGGAAAATATCGAGGCCGCGCTTGCGCCTTAAATTAGGTGCAATGGGGGATGCCTCCAAAATTCGCATTGCTGCTTGTCAAACCCATCCTATCCGTCTGGCCCCGGTTCATCTGGATCGCTTGAAAACAAGGCGATCTTGTTGCCTTGCGGGTCGCGCAGGTAGCTAACATAAAAATGCGGCCCATACGCATCGCGAAAGCCCGGCAGAGTGAAGATCAAGAACCTGCTTTTGATTTCGCGCCTCGAACGCAACCATAGCCCCGTTCCCGGCCGAGGCCGGCTGTCCATCAAAGGGGGGTTTAACGTAGAAATCTGGCAGAACAGGCGACTGCCCTGATGGTACGGGCAGCGTATAGCTTAGTCCCTCGGGTCCCTCTGTCAGCCTGTATCCAAGAGCGGGTAGGAACGATGCGTAAAACCTTTTCGCACGCGCGATGTCGTCAGCCCCAACGGTCACATAGGCTATCATTCCCTCTGTCCCTTTTCGGAAGTTTACATAGTGGCATAACTTTACCACAATTTTGGCGCGCGAAAAAAGAAATTCGATCCATCGCCGCAACACGAGGCGCCGCATTTCTCCGGTTTTGATTTATAGTCCAACCCTAGGCTGCGAACCGCTTTGGTGATTGTTCCAAAAACACCGTGCGGGCGCTGTCGTAAACGGTGATAATCGCGCCAAGATCAACGCTGTTGCTGCGCCCTTGGGCGGCGGCGGTTTCGCCCGTTTGGCACAGATCGGCAAATTGCGCAAAGCCCAAGTTAAGCGCGCTGCCCTTTAAAAAATGCAAATGTGCTTCAAGATCGGACAGACCCTGACCATCGCGGAGCAGTTCAATTATGGCGTCCACCTCTTCTAAAAACAGCTCGATAATCTCGGCGAAATCATCAACGCCGACTTCTTCGCGTAGCTCGGCCACGCGGTCCCAATTTATCATCTACGTCTCCTACTCTTCCCCGCAAAAAGCCTGCGCTCCAAGAGTAAACAAATCCTTGACCGTTAAGATTTTAGCAACTCAAATTTAACCTTTTAGAGGTTGTTAACCCTATGGCCCCAGTTTGAGTTTGGGTAAAAACAGGGGGTCAGGTGACACATATGGCACAAAAGGCCGAAGGGCCGCATTGCGGCGCGGTAGAACATATTCTGGTGGTTGACGACAGCCGCCTGCAGCGCCGGATTGTATCGGCGATGCTCAACCGCTGGGGCTACCGCGTTACCGAGGCAGGCACTGGCGCGGATGCTTTGCTGCAGTGCAAAGAAACCTGCCCTGACCTGATTGTCAGCGATTGGATGATGCCGGGGATGACAGGGCTTGAGTTTTGCCTGCAGCTGCGCGCGATGAACGCGGATCGCTATAGCTATTTTGTCCTGCTGACCTCAAAATCTGAAAAAGATGAAATTGCCCATGGGCTGGAAAACGGCGCCGATGATTTTCTTACCAAAGCTGTGAATGCCCATGAGCTGCGCGCGCGCATTTCAGCTGGCGAACGGATTTTACAAATGCAGCGCGAATTGCAGGATAAAAACGCGCTGATCACCACCACTCTGGATGAATTGCAATGCCTTTATAGCGCATTGGACAAGGACCTGATCGAAGCGGAAAAACTGCAACAATCGCTGATCAAGGACCGGCATAAAAGCTTTGGGCCGTTTGATTTATCGCTGATGCTGCACAGCGCTGGACACGTGGGCGGTGATCTGGTCGAGCTGTTTCCCGCCGGCCCGAACCATTTGGGGATCTATGCGATCGACGTCTCTGGCCACGGCATCAGCTCGGCGTTGATGACCGCGCGGTTGGCCGGCTATCTATCGTCGGCTTCGGTGGCGCAAAATATGGCGCTGCGCTATGACGATAACGGGCGGGTTCAGGTTTTGCCCCCCGCAGAAGTGATCGCCAAACTGAACACCGCCGTACTCGACGAGCTTAAGACCGAGCTCTACTTTACTCTGCTTTTGGCCGATCTTGATCTGCGCTCAGGCGCGGTGCGCATGGCGCAGGCGGGCCACCCCCACCCGCTGATCCAGCGCGCTGACGGGCAGATTGAACAGCAGGGCCCCGGCGGGCTGCCTGTGGGGTTGGTTGACGGCGCGACGGTCGAAGGCTTTGGCACCACGCTTGCCCCCGGTGATCGGCTGCTCATCCTGTCGGATGGGGTGACCGAATGTCCAAGCCCAGCGGGCGAAATGCTGGCCGAGGATGGACTGGCGCAAATGGTGGATACCCTGCGCCCCAAGCGCGGCGCAGATTTTTTAAACGGTCTAATGACGCAGCTGACGGCATTTTCCGGCAGCGACGTTTTTCCCGATGATGTCTCGGGCATCTTGCTTGAATACCGCGGCGGCGCGGCTAAAGACCCGCCTGCTCTAGATAGTCCAGGATAAAGGCCCGATCCCCTTGGTTTTCGACGAGCTCGGCCGCCAGCGCCGCAGGCACCAGATGATCTGTGTGACCCTCTTCTGTCGGATCCCCCAACCGGCGCACTGGATCGGCGCAATACACCGTGCAGATTTTATCCGCCCAAAGATCATATTCCGGCATATAGACAAAGCGCCGAAATGCGCCCACGCGCCGCGGGCGGGCAATTCGCCAGCCAGTTTCTTCCATCACTTCACGGTAGAGTGCCGAAATAGGATGCTCGCCGGGATCTATACCGCCTCCGGGCAATTGAAATTCAGCCGTGGCCGCAATTTGATGGGTCAGCAAAAGCTGATTGCCCAAAGGCAAAATCGCATAAATGCCCGGGCGAGATACATATTTTGTCCCACTGCGTGGGGGGCGGCCATACCGTTTAATCATAGCTTATACCCTTGGACCGATACTTGCCCCCCTTATATAGACAGGGTATGGCACCACAAGCCGTTAAAAGGAAAGCGAATGTTACGAGCACAGCAACTGGCCTGGGACGATACGGTTTTACCGTTCCAGTTGGATAAATCAGATATTAGAGGCCGCGTGGCCCGTCTTGATGGCGTGCTAAGCGGTGTTCTTCGCCAGCATAATTATCCTGCGCAAGTCGAAGCGCTGGTGGCCGAAATGACCTTGCTCACAGCGCTGATCGGCGACAGCATCAAACTGCGCTGGAAACTGTCGCTTCAGGTGCAGTCAAAAGGCGCGGTTCGGCGCATTGCCACCGATTATTACGGCCCCAGCAAAGAGGGCGAGCCAGCGCGCATCCGCGCCTATGCAAGCTATGATGCCGACCGTCTTGCAAAGGGTGATCCGTTCGATCAGATCGGCGAGGGGTATTTTGCCATTTTAATCGATCAAGGCGAAGGCACCCAGCCCTATCAGGGCATCACCCCGATTGCGGGCGGCTCTTTGGCGGCCTGCGCCGAGGCCTATTTCGCCCAGTCCGAACAATTGCCAAGCCGGTTTTCGCTTAGCTTTGGCCGTTCAAGCGAACCCGGGGTCACCGAACACTGGCGCGCCGGCGGGATCATGTTGCAGCACATGCCAAAATCAAGCCTGTCTGCCACCGATGGCAAAGCCACGGGCGAAGATGGTCTGCTGGCGGCCGATGACCTGCTGAAAGGCGACGATAGCGAAAACTGGAACCGTGCGAATATTTTGCTCGATACTGTGGAAGAGTTAGAACTGATCGGTCCGACTGTATCACCGGATGACGTTCTGGTGCGCCTGTTTCACGAAGAAACGCCGAGGGTCTATGACGCGCAGACTCTGCGCTTTGGCTGTACCTGCTCAGAAGAGCGGGTGCGCCAGTCGCTGTCGATCTATTCGGCCAAAGACATTGAATCCATGACCACCTCAGAAGGACGGGTCACTGCCGATTGTCAGTTCTGCGGAGCACATTATGATCTTGATCCCGCAACTGTCGGGTTCGAGGCTCAAACCAATGATGCGGCACAGTAGCGATCCTTTGCCAGCGCTGCGCGCAGCGCTGGAGGCCCCTTTGTCTGGATCATCCGATTATGATCTGAACCCAGACACGGTTTTGCCAGCCAACCGCAAACTGCGGCCTGCTGCGGTTCTGGTGGCAATCGAGCCGCATCGCGACGGCCCACGGGTGATATTGACCAAACGCGCGCCGCATCTTGACCACCATCCGGGTCAGGTTGCCTTTCCCGGCGGCAAAGTCGATCCCGGTGACCCCGATGATACGGCGGCTGCCCTACGCGAAGCCAACGAAGAGGTCGGGCTTGACCCTGAGAATGTGGCTGTGATTGGTCATTTGTCTGCCCATGAAACCGTGACCGGATTTCGTGTCACCCCCGTGGTCGGGCAGCTGAAATCAACCTTTACACCCGTTCCAGAAGCCGGCGAGGTGGATGAGGTATTTCATGTCCCTCTGGCATTTTTAGCCGATCTGGCCAACTATACCGTCGAAGCGCGGCGCTGGAACAATCAGTGGCGGCGCTATTACACCGTGCCTTACGGCCCCTATTACATCTGGGGGGCGACGGCGCGAATTCTATACGGGCTGGCCGAAAGGATGCAGCGATGAAACTCACGGGGGACTGGTATAAGGCCGCAGCGCCGCAGCGCCTGTGCAGCGCGCTGGACGCCGGCTGTCATCAGGCGCTTTTCGTCGGCGGCTGCGTGCGCAATGATCTGCTGGGTGCAGCAGTAAGCGATATTGATATTGCCACCGATGCGCGGCCCGAGCGGGTGATCGAGCTGGCCAAGGCCGCCGGATTAAAGCCCATCCCCACCGGTATTGACCATGGCACAGTGACCGTTGTGGTCAGCGGCACGGCCTTTGAGGTGACCAGTTTTCGCACCGATGTCAGCACCGATGGCCGGCGGGCGGTGGTGGCGTTTTCCGATGATATCACGGCTGATGCCGAGCGCCGGGATTTTACCATGAATGCGCTTTATGCAAAGGCCTCGGGCGCGGTGATCGACCCGCTTGAGGGTCTTGGTGATCTGCGGGCGCGGCGGGTGCGGTTTATTAAAGATGCAGCCCAGCGCATCGAGGAAGATTACCTTCGCATCCTGCGGTTTTTTCGCTTTTCTGCATGGTATGGCAATCCGGAACTGGGCTTTGATCCAGAGGCGCTGGCGGCGATTGGCGCCCATATTGGCGGATTGGACGGGCTGTCCAAAGAACGTATCGGCAATGAGCTTATAAAGCTTTTGGCAGCGGTTGATCCGGCGCCCAGTTTGGCAGTTATGCGTGCCACAGGCGCATTGGTGCGGGTTTTAAATGGCGCGGATGATAGGGCCATTGGGCTTTTGGTGCATCTTGAGCAGGGCAACGGCGTGGGGCCCGCCCCCCTCCGGCGCTTGGCTGCGCTTGGCGGTATGGATGTCCAAGCCGCGCTGCGGCTGAGCAAACAGCAAGATAAAACCCTCACGCTTTACAAAGGCGAAATGGGCAGCGCATCTGGCGCGGGGGAGCTGGGCTATCGCCACGGCGTGATTGCTGCAAAAGATATTTTGCTGCTGCGCGCAGCGCAGTTTGAAACCGAATTGGCACGCGGGGATTTTACTGCCGCTGACATTGGATCCAATGCAAGTTTTCCGGTTGCCGCTCAGGATTTGATGCCGCAGTATTCAGGGGCGCAATTGGGCGCAGAGCTACGGACATTAGAACAGCGCTGGATTGACTCAGGCTTTCAACTGAGCAAAAAAGCGCTTTTGTCTTAAAAAGTTTCGACACCGGCCATTCACGCGCTCGGTTTTTATATTGGGGAATACCTTTGGACCTTTACAGCCTGTTCACTCTTACTCTTTTGGCCGCGTCCTCGGCCTTTACCCCCGGTCCAAACAACGCTTTGGTTGCAGCATCGGGGGTTAATTTTGGCTACCGCCGAACGCTGCCGCATATTTTCGGCATTTCGCTCGGGTTTGCGGTGATGATTTTCATCATCGGTCTATTTTTGGGCCAGCTGTTTCAACAAAGCAACGTGCTGCGCGAGCTTCTGCGCTGGGCCGGGGTTTTACTGCTGCTCTATGTGGCGTATAAAATCGCCGCGGCAGGCGGGCTCACCGACAGCAGCGGGCAAAGCCGGCCGTTCCGGTTTATCGAAGCGGCGGGGTTTCAATGGATCAATCCCAAAGCCTGGGCCATGGCCGGCGCCATCACCGCACAGTTCATTGATCCTATGGCAACCTTAAAAACAGCCTTGATTATTTCGGCAGTTTTCGTGGTCACGGGGCTTTTCTCGGCATCTGCATGGACATTTTTAGGGCAATGGCTATCGCAGTTTCTAAAAAGTCCAGAGCGGCAGGCTTTGTTCAACAAGGTCATGGGGGCCTTGGTTGCGGCCTGTGTTTTCGGATTGGTGTTTGAGTGACCGTGTGATCCGCGCTTAAAAAACGCGTTTAAGTAGAAATAAAAGAGGTTTCCTCTTTACAAAGTTTCAGAACCACGTATCCTGAACGGCTTTTTATGACCATCCGAGGCGCTTTATGTTCCGCTTTTTTGAAAACCTTGTAGACCCCTATTGCGACTACGCGCAAACCGATCGGCCACCCACCGGTCTGTGGCCCTTCATGCTTGAATATTGCCGGCCGTTCTACCGTATTTTTTGGCTGGCGGCATTCATGTCTTCTGTCGTCGCGGCCAGCGAGCTGGGGCTCATATACTATCTTGGGTGGATCGTGGATGCGATGCAGGGCGATCCGCAATCGGCGCTTACAAAGCTTGCGCCGACCTTGATCGGCCTGACAATTTTCATTTTGCTTTTGCGGCCGCTGATGTACGGCCTGCATGTTTTGCTTTTGAACCAGACAATATTGCCCAATCTGACCACCGTGGTGCGGTGGCGCTCGCACCGCCATGTGATGCGCCAATCGGTGGGCTGGTTTGAAAATGATTTTGCCGGACGTATTGCAAACCGTGTGATGCAAACCCCCCGCTCCGCCGGCGAAGCGGTGTTTCAGGTGTTCGACGCGCTCAGCTATTCTATTGCCTATGTTATCGGAGCGTTTGTCCTGCTGTTTCAGGCTGATGTACGGCTAACCATTCCGCTGGTGATTTGGTTTGGCTTTTATCTGGTCTTGCTCAAATGGACAGTCAAGAATGTCGAGCCCGCCTCAAAAGCCTCCTCGGACGCGCGCTCTGAGCTCAATGGCCGCGTGGTCGACAGCTATACCAACATTCATTCCGTGAAAATGTTTGCGCATGAAGATTACGAAATCACCTATGCCAAGGAAGCGATTGAAAACAACCGCCGCAAATTTATCCGTGAGATGCGCATTTACAGCGTCATGGATTTAAACCTTATGGTGCTGAATGGTCTGCTGATTGTTGGTGTTGTGGGCTGGGCTGTTTTGCTATGGGTCCAAGGCAGTGCCAGCGCCGGAATTGTGGCCGCGGCGGCGGCTTTGGTGCTTCGGCTGAACGCGATGACAGGCTGGATCATGTGGGCCATCACCTCGTTTTTCCAAGAAATGGGCGTGGTCGCCGAAGGTATGGAAACCATCGCCCAACCCGTGACGCTGGTGGATGCAGCGCAGGCCAAAGAGCTAAAGGTGCCTGAAGCCAAAATAGAAATCAATGATGTAACCCACCATTACGGCCGCGACAGCGGCGGGCTTGACCGGCTTTCGCTGACCATCCGGCCGGGTGAAAAAGTCGGGCTTGTGGGCCGCTCGGGCGCGGGGAAATCCACGCTCTTTAAACTGCTGCTGCGGTTTTACGATAGCGAGTCCGGTCAGATTTTGATCGACGGTCAGGACATCGCCGCGGTCACCCAGGACAGCCTGCGCGCCCAGATCGGCATGGTGCAGCAGGACAGCAGCCTTTTGCACCGATCCCTGCGCGATAACATCCGCTACGGGCGCAATGCAGCCAGCGAGGCCGAGATTAGCGCCGCCGCCGCACAGGCCCAAGCGGATGAGTTTATCGGCGATCTTGAGGATCTAGAGGGCAACACCGGCTATGATGCCCGCGTCGGCGAGCGCGGGGTGAAACTGTCCGGCGGGCAGCGCCAGCGGATCGCTCTGGCGCGGGTGATATTAAAAGACGCGCCGATCTTGTTGCTGGATGAAGCCACCAGCGCGCTCGACAGCGAGGTTGAAGCGGCGATCCAAGACACGCTTTACGGCATGATGGAGGGCAAAACCGTGATCGCCATTGCGCACCGGCTGTCCACGATTGCGCATATGGACCGCATCTTGGTGATGGATGAGGGCCGTATTGTCGAAGATGGCAACCATAGAGAATTGCTCGCCAAAGGCGGGCTTTACGCCGGTTTCTGGGCACGCCAGTCGGGGGGCTTTATTGATGTCGAGGCAGCGGAATGAAACGGATAATGGTGGTCGGCTGCCCCGGATCGGGCAAATCCACAGTGGCGATCAGGATCGCCCAAAAGCTTGACCTGCCTGTGGTGCATCTGGATAAAATCCACTACGCACCGGGCTGGCAAGAGCGTACCAAAGCCGAAAAGAAACGGCTGGCAACGCGCGTGGAACAAGCTGATAGATGGGTCATCGACGGCAATCTATCGGCCACCTATCCGCATCGCCTTAGCCGCGCCGATTGCTGTGTCTGGCTTGATATCCCTTTGCGGATCCGGCTCTGGCGGGTGCTAAAACGGCGGCTTTCTGGCGCGCGCTTAGGTCTGCCGCGGGGCAGCCCCGATCAGCTGAGTTTGGAGTTTATAAAATACGTTTTGCGCTCTGATCGTTTGACCCGTCCGAAATACCAAAAATTACATCTTGAGGCAGGCAGCACGCCGTTTTTCCACCTGCGCAGCACGCAAGAGATCAACGGTTTTCTCTTAGCACTTCCTGTGCGGCCCAAAACCCGCTAGATGCGGACAATGAATGAATTTACCATCACACGGCTTGGCCATCAGGGTGACGGCATTGCCGAGGGCCCGCTTTATGCGCCGCTCACCCTACCCGGTGAGGTGATTACCGCTGTGCAAGATGGCCAAAAGCTGGGCGATATTCGCATTCTGACACCTTCGCCCGACCGCGTTGCCCCGCCCTGCCGCCATTTTAAATCCTGCGGCGGATGCCAGCTGCAACATGCCTCGGACAGTTTTGTGGCGGGTTGGAAAGTCGATGTGGTGCGCACAGCGCTTGCGGCGCAGGGGCTGCAGACCGATCTGCCGCCCGTGCTCACATCGCCCGCCGCCAGCCGCCGCCGCGCCGCATTTTCCGCCCGCCGCACCAAAAAATCCGCAACGGTCGGCTTTCATGCCCGCGGCTCGGATGTCATCATAGACATCCCCGATTGCCATCTGGTGCACCCCGATCTGCGCGCCGCGCGCCCAGCGCTTGCGGCGCTGACCACGCTTGGCGCCAGCCGCAAGGCCGAGCTAAACATCACCGTAACCCGTTTTGATCAGGGTCTTGATGTGGCCATAAGCGGCGGCAAACCCCTAGACGGGCCGCTGCGCGCAGCCTTGGCGCAGCACATGGCAGAGCACCGCTATGCCCGCCTAAGCTGGAACGGCGAGGTGGTGGCCATGCAAACCCCGCCGCTGCAGCGCTTTGGCAATGCCGCCGTCACCCCGCCGCCGGGCAGTTTTCTGCAGGCGACCGACGCGGGCGAAGCCGCGCTGGTCCGCAGCGTGCAAAATGTGATTGGCAGCGCCCGCAAAGTGGTTGATCTTTTTAGCGGCTGCGGCACGTTTTCATTGCCGCTTTCCCGCAGGGCCGAAGTGCATGCGGTCGAGGGCGAGGCCGAAATGACCGCCGCACTGGATGCCGGCTGGCGCCGGGCCGAGGGATTAAAAAAACTCACCCACGAGGCGCGCGATCTCTTTCGCCGTCCGCTGCTGGTGGATGAGCTGAACCGGTTTGACGCCGCCGTGATCGACCCGCCCCGCGCCGGCGCCGAAGCGCAGGTCGCCGAGCTGGCCAAAAGCGCGCTGAAAACCATCGCCTATGTATCGTGTAATCCGATAAGCTTTGCCCGCGATGCCGCGCATCTCTGCGCCAACGGCTATAGGCTCGAATTTGTGCAGACCGTGGATCAGTTTCGCTGGTCCACTCATATCGAGCTGATCGCCGGCTTTACGCGCAACACGTAACCGCGGCTACGGCGCAAGGCGGTAAGCAAGGGGCAAAACTTCGGGGCTGGTATTGCCGCTATCGGCAAGATAGCGCGGCGTTCCAATAATCTCAAAATCTTCAAGCGCCACCACCAAAGCACGCAAAGCCGAAGCCATATCCGTGCGCGCCACAAAATGCCCAAGACAGTGATGCGCGCCGCCGCCAAACCCGTGATGGCGCCGCTGTTTTACTGTGATGTCAAACTCAGGCAACGAACCAAGCGCCGGATCCTTGGCGCTGACATGCACCAAAAGATGCAGCGTCGTGTCTTTGTCAATTTCCACCCCGTCATAGACAAAGCTCTCGGTTGCCTCGCGGGTCACCCACGTGGTGGTGGGCCAGGCGCGAATGGCTTCCTCGATGGCATTGGGCACCAAGGATGGATCAAGTTTGAGCGCCTGCCACTGCAGCGGATGACGGTCAAAAAGCGCCATCAGAAACCCCAACTGGCTGCGCGTTGTGTCCACCCCGCCGAATATCAGAATAACGATTAAATCCAACAGCTCTTGCCGCCCGATCTGCGAAAATTTCTGCGCCGCACGCAGCAACCGGGCGGCCAGACCTTCACGGTCCTCACCCCGCTCGGCCGAACCGATCAGCTGATCTGCCAAACGCATCAAGTGATCACAGGCGGCGTTGACCTCATCTTCATGGGTTTTGTAGTTGAGCCCCATGGCCAGCCCTAGCGTGCTGGCATCGCGCGCCACCGACTGCCATGTCCGCAGTGGCAGGTTCAACAGAACGCAAATCGCCTGACCGGAAAACGGCATCGCAAAATCACGCTGAAATTCGCATTCCCTGCGGGTTTTAAGCCCATCGCAAAGCCTTTGGGCAATGGCGTCAAAAGCGGGCACAAGCGACAGGATAAAGCCCTCATCCAGCGCCGCGAGTGCCACCTGCCGCAGCTGCTTATGCCCCGCGCCCTCTTGCGAGATAACGCTGCGCTGCCAGAAATTGGCAAAACTGCCCTGCGCGTTTTGACTTTGCGGCCAGGCATAGCTGCCCTGCCGCAACCGGCGATCACGCAAAAGCCGGCCCACATGATCATAGGACAGCACCGCAAGCCCCAAAGGCGTTCGTGCGCACCAATGCTGCTCGCGCGCCGCAAACACCGCCCCCGATTTTGTCGAAAACCCCGGCGCGCTTAACGCTAGAAAGGGCAGGCTGGCCGCAGTCCCTTGATCGTTATCCTTTAACATACTCCTCCGAAAAGATGGGCGCCTCATGCACCCTAGTGCCAAGGTCAAAACCCTGTCTATAGGGTTTTTCCACTCTTCTGTGTCGTTTTGGAAATACAACTTTTAATCTATAGAGAATTTTACATTAATAAACTAAATTTCAGGGCATATCATTGTTGGCCACAGTGACATAAAAATTAATCAAAACTGGCCAAAAATACATCGCCAAACTTAAGCTTAGCCCTAGCAAGAATGTTATCCCTAAAGCCAATAATCAAACGGCACGCACTCTTTAAAATATATTTTTCCTTTGCAAAATACTCGCATAACATGCAGCGTGCAATGGCATTCTTTCACCCGCTTTGAACCCCGCGATTTGCGAAAAATCATTACAGGCCACCCTATGTCGATCACAGATACCAAGACCCAGTATAAAACCCCCAGCAATTTTAAATCCCGCAGCAATCTGCACGCGAAATATGCAAGCCAGAACTGGCAATTATGGCTGGCCCAGCGCATCCATATCCCCGCCGGCAGTGATGTAGTTGATATCGGATGCGGCACCGGCGGGTTTTGGCGTGCGGCGGTTGATACCTATCCCGAAAGCCTATCGCTCACCCTGCTCGACAGCGCCGAGGCGATGCTGGATGAGGCGGTTAAAACCGTCACCTCGGCCGGGCATTACCGCGCGGTGCGCGGCGTGCTGGCCAATGCCATGCAGCTGCCGTTTGAGGGCGGTCGCTTTGATGCGCTTTGCGCCATGCATATGCTCTATCACCTGCCAGACCCGGCGCAGGCCGTGGGTGAAATGCGCCGCGTGCTGCGCCCTGGCGGATGCATCTCAATCACCACAAGCGGGCGGGACAACCTGCGCGCTCTGCATGCGCTTTCAGCGCAGGTCTTTGGCGGCGCAGGGGTGGATCCGGCCGCTGCAACCTTTGGACCCGCAGATGCCGAAGCGTTTTTGGCGGATGGGTTCAAAGACATTAAAACAGAGGTTTTGCGCGACCCTTATGCGGTGACAGATCACCGCGATCTGCTGCATTATCTGTGCTCTTTTCCGCCCGCAAGTGATGCCAGCGAGGATCAGCTTGCGCAGCTGGAAAAACTGATCTTAGAAAAAATAAACGCAGCGGTTGGCGTATTTCACCTGCGCACCCAAGCGGCGCTGATCACCGCTCGCGCATAGCTCAGCGGGGGGCATTTTGCCGCCGCCGCGTTACAGCTGCCATACCGACGCGATACCGACATCGGTTTTGGCCACTTTTAGGTGGCCAACGACATGGCAAAGCGGCCTCTGCTGCAGCCGCAAGGCTGTAGTATTAGGCAAATTTCACATGGTAGAATCGGAACAGATCATGCTAGGTTTTGTGGTAT
>CBFHXE010000016.1:0-42502 GCA_965659715.1 uncultured Paracoccaceae bacterium
TTTCTGTATCGCTGCGTTTTTAGGCAATCTTTACGCATGGCATGTGCGCGATACGGTGCAACAGCTTGCGGCATTGCTTTATGCCGGCGCTGCCATCGGGGCGGTCTTTGCCGGTGATTTGATCACTTTGTTTATCTACTGGGAAGCCACTGCGATCACATCGGTCTTTTTAATCTGGGCGCGGCACACCGAAGGGGCCTATCACACCGGAATGCGCTACCTGATAATTCAGATTACATCGGGCGTGATCTTGCTGGCAGGCACAGCGCTTTTGTACCGCGAAACCCAGTCTATCGCCTTTGAGGCGATGACGCTGGGAAGCCTTGGCACATGGCTCATCTTTATCTCGTTCGGGATGAAATGTGCCTTTCCGTTGCTGCACAACTGGCTTCAGGACAGTTATCCGGCGGCGACGGTCACCGGCACGGTGATCCTTTCTGCCTTTACCACCAAATTGGCGGTATATTCACTGGCACGCGGTTTTGCAGGGACCGAGATACTCATCTACATCGGCGCTGTGATGACGCTGTTTCCGATTTTCTTTGCGGAGATTGAAAATGATTTGCGCCGGGTTCTGGCCTATAGCCTGAATAACCAGCTGGGGTTTATGGTTGTCGGCATTGGGGTCGGCACCGAAATGGCGCTTAACGGCACGGCATCCCATGCCTTTGCGCATATTCTTTACAAAGCGCTTTTATTCATGAGCGTCGGGGCGGTTCTGTTTCGCACAGGGACGTCCAAAGCCTCAGAACTGGGCGGGCTTTGCCGCACCATGCCGCGCACAGCGATCTTCTGCCTGATCGGGGCTGCATCCATTTCCGCCTTTCCGCTGTTTTCAGGTTTTGTGACGAAATCACTGATCCTAGATGAAACCGCGAACGAACATTATCCAATTATTTGGGCTATTCTTGTTTTTGCATCAGCTGGCGTTCTTTCGCATTCGGGAATTAAAATTCCCTACTTTACATTTTTCAGTCACGACAGTGGCTTACGCCCGAAAGAAGCCCCTGTTCATATGCAACTGGCAATGGGGATCACCGCATTTATTTGTATTTTCATAGGGGTTTACCCCGATACACTTTATGCGCTGCTGCCTTATGAGGTCGAATACCACCCCTACACCATGGCGCATGTGGTTGGACAGCTGCAATTGCTGTGTTTCGCATTGCTAGCTTTTGCCGTGTTGATGCGCAGTGGCATTCATCCCCCCGAAATCCGGGCCGTTAATTTGGATATTGATTGGATTTATCGCCGGCTTCTTCCACGACTTTTGGGGGGTGTATCAAAGGGTCTTTCGCAGGTTTGGGCAAATCTAAGCAGTAATGTTCAGTTGGGACTGAACCGTATTGTTGCGATTTTATTTCGGCTTTATGGACCAAATACAGGGGTCGCAAAAGTTCTACCCACTGGGTCAATGGTGGTTTGGATCGCTATATTGCTGGGCTTGGTTTTGGTGGTAAATTACATCTAGCTTCGTCGTACTAAGCTTTATGATTTTACAAGGATTTATGGAAAAATAGCGCGGCCAATTTTTACCAATCGCGAAAGCTATCTGGGTGACCCAATTTTGGCGTCTCTAAATTAATTAATTTTCGGCAAAAAATAGACATATTTGATCTATATTTGCCATACTTAGATTAAATTAACCCCCCTCTTTTATAGTTCAAAAGCAATTTTCTAAATAGCTGTGGTCCGTAGATAAAATGTTAGAATTCAATAATGTCAGCAAGTCCTTTTGGACAGGCACTCAGCGAAAAGTTATTCTTGATCGCGTCTCTTTCAGGGTCGAGTTGGGAACATCTTTGGGTATACTGGCTCCTAATGGGACAGAAGGTCAATGTGTTTTTCACGGGCATTGGTTTGCAGCATGATCAGAATTTGATGGATCGACTTTTCAAGATCGAATGGCTCAGGGTGTAAACTCATTTTGTCGGCTTCAATTTTGGAATAATCAAGTACATCATTGATAATCACCAAAAGTGCTTCGCCTGAGGTCTTAATGGTATCCACATAAAGCCGTTGTTCATCATCCAGAACGGTATCGGCCATCAAATCCGCCATGCCCACAACCCCGTTCATGGGCGTTCGAATCTCATGGCTCATATTTGCAAGAAATGCAGATTTTGCGCGATTTGCACTTTCAGCGGTTTCCTGAGCAGCCTTTAAAGCTTTTTCATGGGTGACCGATTCAGTAATATCTAAAACCAAACTAACCACATCACCGCCATGTCCGCGCCGGTCAATCAATTGGATGTATTCTTCGTTCCAAAGCTGGATTATTACAGAATCTGGATGATCGCTTTGCCACCGTTCATGCATATCAGCGCGCCATTCTGCGGGTGATGCCGAGCCGATATTAACAATACCCTCTTCGGTTAAAAGCTGTAGGATACGGGCATAGGGTACGCCAGGCTGGATCTCTTCTAATCCGTCAAACCCGTCACGAATAGTTTCTATCGAGTGCCACAGTCGCCGTTCAACAATTTCAATTTTCTGATGGGCAACGGTTAAGTCGGATTTAACCTTTTGGTTTTCGTCTCGAACGCTTGAGATTTCAGCTCGTGTTTCAACGATTTCTTCACTAAGCGCTTGGGCATGACCCCCAAGTTTACGATTGGCAGCAAACAGTTTTGCTTGTTTGAGTTCGAGCAACCTTTCTGCAGCCAAGCGGCCACGCCGCTCTTCTGCCAGCTTGCCAGAAACACTCATCAAGGCACTCCGATCAGATAAAAATTTCCATCTGCAAATTTTTCAGATCATGGTGAATATCAGCTTAATTTAAGCAAGCTTAGTAATCAAAAAGTTAAAAAATAGCTTTTTATTGCTTTTTAAACAGCGCAATTCTGCCATTATCATCTTTATGCGAACTGGTATTTCGAGCTCCATAAATGGCGACATCAACCAGTTTAAAATTGTAAATCTGTTCATCCAAGGCAGAAAATTTGCTTTCAAAACCCTGTGTTTTCCAATGAAACGCATTGATTGAAAGAGCAAATAATGCACCAGGCAGCGCAATAGCTAAAAGGTGATCTAACGCCTCAGGTCCAACATGGCCGGTGGTAAAAGTGCCAGAGCTGATAAGACCCGCATAGAGGTTAGATCCTAATTCAAAAGGGATTGTGATATCCTTGACCATCAAGTTTCGGTATACGCCTTTCAAGGCCGCAACGCTTAACATCTCTTGGGATATGTCCAAAGCGTCAATTGGCCGTATACCATGGGATGTCAAAGCCTCTGCTGCCAAACCCGTACCTGCGCCAATATCCAAAACCGGCCCTTGACCGTCGTAATTGGCAAACAGCCGCGCCACTTCTTGCGGCAATTGATAGTCCATTTCATCGGCAAAGCTTTGGTCGTAGTCTTTAGCCCAACTGGCATACAACCGGATATTATCTTTAGGTGTTTTTAAGCCATAGGCGGCATCAAGATCGGGTGTCGTTTTGCGCATGCCCCACCCCAACAGCCTTAAACACTAAAATCAAGTGGTTTTCGGATAACGGCTTGCAGCCATGAGAGCTTCATGTGCAAATAGGGTATGCAGAACCATATGCTTTCCTTTGGCCATGGCTATTCGGCCCAGGCGCTTGCGCGGGTGCTCATTCCGCTTGGCTGGCAGGTAACCGGAACCACCCGTAACCCAGATAAGGCAGAACGGATGCGCTCTGAGGGAGTCACACCACTTTTATGGGATCAAACCAGTGAAATAGCGGTAGCGTTGGGTGCATCCACGCATGTTTTGGTGTCCGCTGGCCCTGATGCGCAGGGCGATCCGGTGCTGCGTGATTTTGGCCCTAGGCTCAAAGCGCGGGCTGGCCAGTTCAAATGGGTTGGATATTTGTCGACAACGGGTGTTTATGGTGATCATCAAGGTCAGTGGGTCGCAGAAAATGCACCGCTCGCGCCGGCTACCAAACGTGGCATAGCGCGTATTGCAGCAGAGCGCCAGTGGCAGGATATTTCAAAGCTCAAGCTGCATATTTTCCGCTTGGCCGGGATTTATGGGCCGGGCAGAGGCCCGTTTTCCAAGGTTAAAAATGGCATAGCTCGGCGCATTATTAAGAAAAATCAAGTTTTTAGCCGAATTCACGTGGACGATATCGCTCAGGTTTTACACGCGTCTATCAACCGTCCGCGCCCTGGGGCGGTTTATAATGTTTGCGATGATTATCCTGCTCCGCCGCAAGATGTGATCGCGCATGCCGCCGAATTGCTTGGCATGCCGCTACCACCAGCGGTCGAATTTGAAGAGGCTGAGATGACCCCAATGGCCCGAAGTTTTTATGCTGAAAGCAAGAAAGTTAAAAACGACCTGATCAAAACGGAATTGGGGGTGTCATTGCTTTATCCCGATTACCGCCAGGGCTTGGCCGCGCTGCTTAGGCTTTAGAGGATATCTTCGAAACCCCGAGCAGGCTCAACACCGTATCTACGATCGCCTCGGCATTTAATCCCGCAGCGGCATACATTTCAGATGGGCTAGCCTGATCAATGAATTGATCGGGCAAGACCATC
The DNA here is from genome assembly GCA_965659715.1 of uncultured Paracoccaceae bacterium. Classification (GTDB taxonomy): domain Bacteria; phylum Pseudomonadota; class Alphaproteobacteria; order Rhodobacterales; family Rhodobacteraceae; genus CABZJG01. Next base: position 4,513 of record CBFHXE010000016.1, read on the forward strand.
GAGCGGAATTTAAGCCCCTGATCAAACACGCCTTCATTGGATAAAAGTTGCATCACGTGCGATCCAAATCCGCCAATAGCACCTTCTTCGATGGTGATTAGAACTTCATGGTTGGCGGCCAGAGACAAGATCAATTCATGATCCAGTGGTTTGGCAAATCGGGCATCGGCGATGGTGGGGTTAAGACCCTGTGCGATCAATGTCTCGCTGGCTTTTTGAACTTCGCCAAGACGGGTGCCGAAAGACAGAATTGCAACCCCGTGCCCTGACCTGATGAGCCGGCCTTTGCCCAGCTCTAAAACCTCGCCTTTGGTAGGTAGATGAACCCCCTGACCTTCGCCGCGCGGATAGCGAAACGCAATCGGTCCTTCATTATGCGCTGCGGCTGTTGCCACCATATGCATCAGTTCGGCTTCATCTGCTGCGGCCATCACAACCATTCCCGGCAGATTGGTTAAAAACGCAATGTCAAAGCTGCCAGCATGTGTCGCGCCATCTGCCCCGACAAGACCGGCGCGATCTATGGCAAACCGCACCGGCAAGCCTTGCACCGCAACATCATGCACCACCTGATCATAACCGCGCTGCAAAAATGTCGAATACATCGCGCAAAATGGCTTTAGCCCGCCCGCCGCCAGTGCAGCTGCAAAAGTAACACCGTGCTGTTCGGCAATTCCAACGTCAAAACAACGCGATGGATAGCGTTTGGCAAAAAGATCAAGCCCGGTGCCATCTGGCATTGCAGCGGTGACGGCGCAGATTTGCGGATCATTGGCAGCTTGATCCAGCAAAGCTTCGGAAAAAACCTTGGTATAGGACGGCGCATTTGAAGCAGACTTCTTCTGCTCGCCTGTCAGCACATCAAACTTGGCAGTAGCATGACCTTTGTCGCGCGCTGTCTCAGCCGGGGCATAGCCCTTGCCCTTTTTTGTGATGGCGTGGATTAGAATAGGACCCATGGCGCGTTCATGCACAGTGCGCAGCACGGGCAGCAATTGATTGAGGTCATGACCATCAATGGGCCCGACATAGGAAAACCCCAAAGCCTCGAACATGGTTCCGCCCACGGCCATACCTTTGAGCATGTCTTTGGCACGCTTTGCGCCTTCACGAAACGGTTCGGGTAAAAATCCGATTGCGCCTTTGGCAGCTTCTTTTAAATCTTGGAATGGGTCACCAGCATAGAGCTGGGACAGATAGGACGACAGCGCGCCAACTGGCGGGGCAATTGACATATCGTTATCATTCAAAATCACAACCATGCGCTTTTTTAAATGGCCTGCGTTGTTTAGCGCTTCATAGGCCATACCGGCGCTCATGGCGCCATCACCAATAACCGCCACGACATCGCCCAGACCACTGGTGCATGAACCGCCCAGATCGCGCGCCACAGCAAAGCCAAGGGCGGCGCTAATCGAGGTGCTGGAATGGGCTGCGCCAAAGGGATCATAGGGGCTTTCGCTGCGTTTGGTAAAACCGCTTAGGCCATCTTTTTGGCGCAGAGTGCGGATGCGATCCCGCCGCCCGGTTAGGATTTTATGGGGATAGCTTTGATGACTGACATCCCAGATGATTTTATCGCGCGGCGCATCAAAGACGGCATGAAGCGCCACGGTCAGTTCCACAACCCCAAGACCGGCTCCCAGATGGCCGCCCGTTTCCGCAACTGCCGCTATGGTTTCGTCGCGCAATTCGCTGGCAAGCTGCTGCAACTGGGCATCACTCAGCTGTTTTAAATCAGCAGGCGACTGAACCTTATCGAGCAGAGGTGTATTTGGGCGTTGTGTCATCAGGTCTCTTTAAGCTGATCTAGCGTTCTCTTGAGATAATGAACTTAGCACACTGCTGCAAGGGCTCTGCTTTTATGCCAAGGGGTGTCACAGCATCGCAGGCTTCGCTGATCAGCTGTTTGGCGCGCTCTTTGGCGCCGTCTAGACCAAGCAAGGAAACAAAAGTGGCTTTGCCGGCCTTTGCATCTTTGTTTAGCCGTTTGCCGGTCTTTTCTGGGTCGCCCTCAACGTCAAGAATATCATCGGTGATTTGAAAGCCCAGTCCGAGGGCAGCGGAATACTTTGCCAATGGGGCGGGATCTTGTTGCGCAAGGATCGCCCCTGCTTGTGCCGACCAAGACATAAGCGCCCCGGTTTTGCCCTGCTGTAATTCGGTAATCTGCGCAAGATCCAATGGGGTGGGCGCAGTTTCGGCGGCAATGTCCTGTGCTTGGCCCAAAACCATTCCTGCAGCGCCCGCAGCGCGTGCAAGCCGCAGCGCAAGATCAGCGCGCAGATCGGCAACAGGGCTGCATTGGGGATTTAGCACCAACTCAAAGCCAAGCGATTGCAGGGCATCCCCGACAAGAACCGCTGTTGCCTGATCCCATTTTTTATGCACTGTTGGTTGGCCGCGCCGCAGATCATCATCATCCATGCAGGGCAGATCGTCATGCACCAAAGAATAGGCATGGATGGCCTCAATGGCCGCCGCCGGCCAAATGGATTGGCTGTGCGGCAGATCATAGATCGCGGCGCTTTGCATCACCAAAAACGCCCTTAGCCGTTTGCCGCCGCGCAGGGCATAGCGCATTCCCTGTACAACAGGGGTATCGCCCATTGGCGCCATCGCCTGATCTAGCTGGGTTTCAACAGTTGCGGCGTGCTTTGCAAGCTGTTCACCAAACATCACAAACCTTCGACAGGTGTTGTCCCTGATGGCGTGCCGTCGCCATCGAACGTAATGGCCGCAACTTTTTCTTCTGCCTCTTTCAGCTTGGCTTCGCAGCGTTTCTTTAATTCTGCGCCGCGCTCATAAAGTGAAATTGACTGATCAAGCGCCACATCGCCGCGTTCCAGCGCACTGACAACTTTTTCCAATTCTACCATGGCCTGTTCAAAGGTCATTTCCGCTATTTGTGTATCTGTCATTGTGCTGCCTCGCTTAGAATTTCCACATGTGCCTTAACCGATGCTGCCAAGGCGTCTAGATCATAGCCCCCTTCGAGAGCAGAAACCAGCCGTCCGTTACAAAGATCGCTGGCCAAAGCGCAAAGTTGCTTAGTGAGCCATATAAAATCGTCTGTGCTCCAATTCAATTGCGCCAATGGGTCGTCTTGGTGCGCATCAAAACCGGCGGAAATTATAATCAACTCGGGCTCGAACGCTTTGATCCTTGGAAACGCAATGCGTTCATAGGCGGCGCGCATTGCCGCGCCGTTGCTGCCCGGCGGCAGGGGGATGTTGATCACATTCTCATACGCGCCTGTATCGGTTTCAGCGCCGCTTCCAGGCCAAAGGGGCATTTGCTGCGATGTGATGGTCAAAGCGCGTGGCTCATCCCATAACAGGTCTTGGGTTCCGTTGCCGTGATGCACGTCAAAATCAACCACAGCCACCCGCTTCAGCCCGTGAAAATCAAGCGCGTGTTTGGCACCAAGAGCCACGTTTCCAAAAAGGCAAAACCCCATCGCGGTTTGCGTTTCAGCATGGTGCCCCGGGGGCCGCACTGCGGCAAAAGCATTGGGCGCGTCGCCTTGCAGGACCATATCAACCGCCCGCAGCACGCCCCCTGCAGCCCGATAGGCCGCCTGAAAAGAACCCGGGGACATATGTGTGTCTCCATCTATGGCCGTAAATCCGTCCGCTGGCGCGGAATCTCGCAGCGCATCAATATGTGATTTGGGATGAACACGCAGCAGATCACCATCCGCTGCCAGCGGTGCGCTGATGCGGGCGAGATCAAGCGGCTCTAGCGCTTCTAAGATCCGCTCAAGTCGTGCGACCTGTTCAGGATGCCCCGGCGGGGTGACGTGTTTCAAACAATCGTCATGTGTGATCAAAGCGGTTTTCATCAAGTTCACCTATCAGCCAAACTGTGCATTTCTGTAGGGCAACCTTGCACATAGTCTAGAGGGTTTTACAGCCTAAAAAAGTACTGTGCGGCAAACAATATCTGGTTAAATGGGAAATGTGCCGGGATGGCTTGGTCGTTTTAGCCCGGGCTCATTCCCCGTAGTTTTTCCGAGCGCCGCCGAAGCAACTCCAAGGTTGTCAGAAGCACGATGGACAGTGCCACCAAAATTGTTGCCACCGCTAGGATCGTTGGGCTGATTTGCTCGCGCAGCCCCGTGAACATTTGCCAAGGTAGTGTTTTCTGACTTGCGGACCCCACAAACATAATCACCACCACTTCGTCAAACGAGGTGATAAATGCAAATAGGCCGCCCGAGATCACGCCAGGCAAAATAAGCGGCATTTGAACCCGGAAAAATGTCGTGACAGGGTTGGCACCCATATTCGCCGCTGCCCGGGTCAGTGAGTTGTCAAATCCCACCAAGGTTGCGGTGACTGTGATAATCACAAAGGGAATACCCAGAACAGCATGGGCCAGAACAACTTTCATGTACCCAACAAGGTTTTTATCCAGACCTAACTGATATTCCAGAAACTTGCCCAGTCCGGCGTAAAAGAAAAACATGCCTGTTGCCGAAATAATCAATGGAACGATCATGGGCGAAATGAGAATCGCCATAATCGCTCGTTTGAACGGCACATGGCTTTGGCTTAGGCCAATCGCTGCAAGCGTGCCCAGTGATACCGATACCACTGTCGCAATTGGGGCAATAATCAATGAATTTTTAAAAGACCGCTGCCATTCGTTATTGGTGAAGAAGTCATTATAGTGTTTCAGTGAATAGCCCGCAGGGTCAAAGCGCAGCATTTCTGGCGTGAAGGTAAAGAAATCCTGTGCGTTAAAGGAAAGCGGCATCACGACGATAATCGGAATGATCAAAAAGGCAAAAATCAACCCGCAAATAATTCTAAACGTAAAGTGCCATAGCACTTGACCGGGGGTCAAATAAGGGTGAAGCCGCGCGCGGTAGCGCCCCTCAAAAAGCCAAAATATGAACCAGCCCAAGAACCAGCCGAAGAGCGCGCCGGTTAAAGCGCCAACCAATCCAAAGAAATATAGGCCGGCGATCAATGTGGCTGCGATAACCCCATAGCGTGCGGTTTTTTCCTCTGGGATCACCGACGTTCCAAGATAGGCAATTGCAGCGGTTATTGCGGCCCCTGAAATCAATCCAAGCGGGGCATTTCCCATGGACATACCCATCAGCACACCAAGCACTGCGCCCAGCAGGGCGGTGACGGATAAAACAAACGATAGTGGTTTGCGTGAAATCACAGTAAGTGCAGCCATGACATCAGCCCCCCAGCTTAACGTTGTCGATACCGACCATCTTATCATAGGCCCAATACAGGATCAGCACGGCAACCAACAAGATTGTTCCTAACGCTGCTGCAAGCCCCCAGTTCAAAGACCTTAGGATGTGATAGGCAATCCGGTTGGAAATAAACACGCCTTTTGTGCCGCCCACAATTTCCGGCGTGATGTAATATCCAATCGCCAGAATAAACACGAGTATTGATCCCGCCCCAATGCCGGGAACGGATTGCGGGAAATAGACCCGCCAAAACGCGGTCGTGTTGGTCGCGCCAAGCGATTTGGCGGCTCGAACATAACTTGGCGGAATGGTTTGCATCACCGAGTACATCGGAAGGATCATAAACGGCAACAGAATATGCGTCATCGCAACGATGGTGCCGATTTCGTTGTTTATCATCACCAAACGGGCACTATCGGACACCAAACCAAGGTTCACCAGAACATCATTGATCACACCCTGTTGCTGGAGCATCACCTTCCAGGCGGACGTACGCACGAGCAGCGAGGTCCAGAACGGCAATAGTACCAAAATCATCAAAAGGTTGGAATGTCGCATCGGCAGATTGGCCAGCAACCAGGCCACCGGATAGCCCAACAATAAGCACGATCCCATGATGGCAAGCGACATGATCAATGTGCGTCCAAAGAGCGTCAGTAAAATTTGTTTATTTTCTGGTTGGAATGCAGGCCCAGAGGCCGTTTTGCGCATATCAATGGCGTTTAAAAAATAGCCGCTGGTGTAATTCGAGCTGTGAACCTTGAGTGTTTTCCAAGTTTCAACGTCGTTCCAACCCTTGTGAATATCTATGAGCTTTTCTTTGAACGGGCCGTCTGTTTCCATATCCCATTTTTTTGCTTTGCGCGCGGTCTTTTTGAAAAGCGACGCAATTCCAGACTGTTCATAATTTAAACGCAGGCCGACTTTGGTATGAATTTTTGCTTTTGCGGCTTTTTGAATATCTGACGCAAAGGCCGCATAAACAGCTTCGTCTGGCAATTCACCGGTTGATGAGTCCCAGGTTTCCAGCGCTGCCACCGTTTGAGGAAGCGTTGTTGCCACGATGTCGTTTTCGACGGACCGGAACAGCATGGATATAATCGGCAAGATAAAGGCGATAAAAATAAAGATTAAAAGAGGTGCGATCAATAAAAGAGCACGGATCTTTTGGCGACGCAGCGCCCGAGCCAAGCTTTGTTTAAGGGGTTTCCCGTCTGCGGAAAGCATCGGTTCGGTGTTGGTCGAAGCGCTCATGATTTGGCCGATACAGCTGTAGAGTTGAAATTAGGAAGAAAAAAAACGGGAAGGGCCGATGTAGCCCTTCCCAATTGTACGAGCTTACTTAGCCAGCCATGCTTGGAACTTTGCGTCCAGATCATCACGGTAATCGGCCCAGAAGTCATAGTTCATCAGGAACGCACGTGACAGGTTTTCAGGTGCTGTTGGCATATGTGGCCCCATGTCGATGCCCAAATCAGCATGCTTTCCGACCAGCGGAGCAGAGGATGCGCGGGCTGGACCGTAGCTGATCCATTTTGCTTGGTCCGCAAGACGCTGAGTGTCTGTGGCAAACATGATGTAGTCAAGCGCACGTGCTTGACGCTCTGGGCTTAGACCTGCCGGGATAATCCAGCCATCCAAATCCATAACCTGACCATCCCAGATCATCGCAACAGGCTGCTTCTGCTCTTCGATCAAAGAGAAAAGACGACCGTTGTAGGTGGCGCCCATGATAACTTCGCCATCCGCCAGAAGTTGCGGTGTATCAGAGCCTGAAGAAACCCAGATCACATCGTCTTTGATGGTGTCCAGTTTGGCGAGTGCCTGATTTTGACCCTCTTCTGTTTCCAGCATGTCATAGATGTCTGATTTTGCAACGCCGTCGCAAAGCAATGCCCATTCCATTGTGTTGATCGGCACACTGAACAATGACCGCTTGCCTGGGTAGGCAGCTGTATCAAACACGTCACAAACAGATGTTGGTGCTGTGTCACCGACGAGGTCAGTCCGGTATCCAAATGTTGTTGAGTACACGATTTGTGGAATAAAGCACTCGGACACCAACATATCGCCAAAGTCTTCTGAGGCAGGTGTTCCATCAGGTGCTGCGGCGAGCATCGTGTCAGGATCGATGACCATCGCCAGGCCTTCGTCGCAAAGCTGCATCGCTGGCGCTGCTTCTACGTCCACAACATCCCAAGTGATATTGCCGGCTTCGTTCATCGCGCGCAGTTTGGCAACCGCTGTGCTTGAGCTGTCATCATTCAAAATGGTGACACCGGTCATCTCAGAATAAGGATTGTGGTAGGCGTTCAATTGCGATTTCGAATAGGCACCACCCCATGACACGATGGTCATTTCGCTTGCCATATGGCCGTCTGCAAAAGCAGACCCCGCCACCAATGACAACGCAGCGCTTGTCAAAATTGTTTTTGTCGATTTCATTACAGTCTCCCATGTCGCCCGTGATTAAACTAGCTGGTCCAAGACACGGGCTGATCTTTTGGACCCTCAGTAGATCGCACCAAATTTATTGGGCGAATTCGGTTATTGCGTCATGCGTCCAGTGCGCGGCAATCCTCTGGCAGCCAGCCAATCTCGATTTGCTCGCCGGGTTTTAGGCGCATTTGATCAGGCGCGTTCCGAGTTTTGACGATAAACTCGTCATTGCCGGCAACGCGAAGGCGGGTGCGGAAAATATCACCCATATAGATAAATTCGAGCACCTCTGCTTTTAGCTTTTGTGCATTGTCACGAATTCGGCCTTTGTTGTATTCAACCCGTTCAGGCCGAATTGACACCCTTGTGCGCTCGCCTGGTTTGCTGACATTCACCGGCTTGCAGGCAATCACTTCGCCGCCCTCCAGTTCCACCATCGCCAGCCCGTCTTTTATCTCTTTTACGGTGCCTTCCATGGTGTTGTTCTCACCAATGAATTGGGCAACAAAGCTATTTTCCGGCTCTTCATAAAGCTGATCTGGCTTGGCGAGCTGCTGAATGCGCCCATCGTCGAAAACGGCGACCCGGTCCGACATGGTCAGCGCCTCGGTTTGGTCATGGGTCACGTAAACAACTGTGATCCCCAAACGGTGCGCAAGATCGGTAATTTCAAATTGCATTTTTTCGCGCAATTGTTTGTCGAGCGCGCCAAGCGGTTCATCCATAAGAACCAGTTCAGGCTCGAAGACCAAAGCCCGCGCCAAAGCAATTCTTTGCTGTTGGCCGCCCGAAAGCTGCGCCGGCCGCCGGCCGCCAAAGGCGCCCATTTCCACCATATCCAGGGCGTGTTTAACTTTTTCTTCACGATCAGATTTGCCCATTTTGCGGACTTCCAAAGGAAAGGAAAGGTTTTCGGCAATGGTCATATGCGGAAACAGCGCATAGTTTTGAAAGACCATTCCAATGCCACGTTTGTGCGGCGGTATGTTATTTATCGAAACCCCATCGAGCAAAATATCACCGTGGGTGGCGGTTTCAAATCCTGCAAGCATCATAAGGCATGTGGTTTTGCCAGACCCTGACGGCCCAAGCATGGTCAAAAACTCACCGCGCGGCATTTCAAGATTGAGGTCTTTTACGACCAGAGTTTCGCCATCATAACTTTTCTGAACCCGGTCAAATTGAACGAATGCATCCCCTGCTGTGTCTTTTGCCAATTCTGGCTCCCTGTTTATTTTGGTTGGCTGTTAGGCGTGTGACACCAATTCTAAAACTATTCACCGGTTGTTTTGCAAGCATATTGCGGCACTTTAGGCCCAAATTCTACCATTACCCGCTGATTGATCAATTGATTGGCATACAGCACCCTCTAGATTCCCATGAAAAGCTGGATCAGTTAGATTGTAGCGAATCATAAACAATTCTGGATCACGTTTTTCCCCATTTACAGCCATTTACGAAAAAAACGCCTGTTTTACAGGGGTCACGCAGAAAATTTGGCTTTTGGCTTTCAGTGCGCGGGTTTGAAAGTCCACGCTTAGGCTTCTTGCCATAATCCTTCGCTGCGCACTTGTGCAGCAGTTTCATCCAACGCCATATGAACGCGGTCAATCAACTGATCAATTTCACCAGTGGAAATAATCAAAGGCGGCGAAATGACCATCCGGTCGCCCACGTGACGCATAATCAGATGATTGGCAAAGCAGCGTTCGCGGCACATATACCCGATTGTCCCTGCGGCGGCCTTAAAGCGCGCGCGAATTTCCTTGTTCGGTGTGAGCGCAATGGATCCCATCATGCCTTTGATTTTAGCTTCTCCCACCAAAGGATGATCTGCAATGGCTTGCCATTTTTGCTCTAAGTATGGGCCGGTCACGTCGCGCACTTGGTCGACAATTTTTTCATCCTCTAAAATACGCAGGTTTTCCAAGGCAACGGCTGCGGCCACTGGATGGCTTGAATAGGTATAGCCGTGGGTGAATTCGGTGGTTGCCATCACCTCGGCAACCGCATCGCTGACCACTGAGCCGCCGATGGGCTGATAGCCAGAGCTGAGGCCTTTGGCGATGCTGATAATGTCCGGTTTGATATGATAGGTTTGACTGCCAAACCAATTGCCGGTGCGGCCAAAGCCGCAGATGACTTCATCAGCAATCAGCAGAATTTCATATTTGTCACAAATGCGTTGAATTTCCGGCCAATAGCTATCGGGTGGTATAATCACCCCACCGGCCCCTTGTATCGGCTCGGCAATAAATGCAGCCACGCGGTGCTCGCCCAGCTCTTCGGTGGCCTGTTCCAATTCGCGTGCGCGTGCGAGACCAAACTCATCCGGGCTCATATCGCCGCCCTCTGCCCACCAGTCCGGTTGATTGATGTGGTGGATATCAGGTATCGGCAGGCCGCCTTGTGCGTGCATCGCCGCCATACCGCCGAGCGATGCCCCGCCCAAGGTTGATCCGTGATAGGCGTTTTTGCGGCTTATGATGACGGATTTTTCCGGCTTGCCCTGCAACGCCCAGTATTGGCGCACAAGGCGGATGTTGGTATCATTCGCCTCTGATCCCGAACTGCCATAAAAGACATGGTTTAGATCGCCGGGGGCCAGCTGCGCGATCCGTTCTGACAGATCAATCACCGGAAGGTGGGTGGTTTGAAAAAAGGTGTTGTAATAGGGCAGTTCGCGCATTTGCTTGGCGGCCACTTCGGCCAACTCTGGCCGGCCATAGCCGATATTGACACACCAAAGACCCGCCATCGCATCCAAAATGTCTTGGCCTTCGGAATCGGTGATATAAACGCCATTGGCACTTGTGATCACCCGCGCCCCCTTTTCCGCAAGCTCACCTGCTGCGGTGAAAGGATGCAGATGATGCGCTGCGTCGCGGCGCTGAAGTTCAGCCGTTGGAAATTGGTTTGATAAAAGCGTCATTTTGCACCCCATTGATCTGAAAGATTACCGCATGAAACCAGATAATTGTCACATACTCTACAATATGATCAAATTTTTTGATGTAAATCAAGCTGAAGCTTCATGAGGTCTGTGTCATCACATGGCGCACTTGCTCCATGCCTTGGATGACGTCTTCACGGATGGCGCGGGCGGCTTTTTCGGCGTCACCGCCGCGCATTGCCGAGAGCGTTTCTTTGTGCTGGTCAGTCAGGTTTAAGGTGCCAAGCCTCCCACAAACAACCCGAAGCGATGGTCCGAACCGCAGCCATAGCCCATCGGCAATTGAGACCAATATGGGGGCTTTTGATAGCTCGTAAAGAGTTTTATGAAAGCGATAGTTGCCCCGCAGATACGCGGTGACATCCCCGATTTTGATCGCCTGATCCAGTTCTGTATCTATTTGGCAAAGATGGTCTAAATCTTCGGGCGTTGCATGTTGAGTAGCCAATAAAATAAGCTGTGGCTCTATTGCCTGCCGGGCAAAAATCAATTCATTGACGTTCTGCACAGAAAGGTTTGGAACGCACACGCGCCGGTTGCCCATAAAATCAAGCGCACCTTCGGCGATGAGCCGGCGGATGGCTTCGCGTACCGGGGTCATTCCGGCATCAAGCTGATCGGTCAGGCCCTGTATTGTAACCGCTTGACTGGGGGCAATTTCCCCGAACAGAACCAGATCCCTTAGTTTGCGATACACCGTTTCATGCGCTGGAACTTTGCTTTCATTGGATAAATTTACATCGTCTTTCATCTGGGTGCTTTCAGTTTCTTGGCAGTCTGTCGGTTGTCTTTATCTGATTTAGGGTCAGTTTACCCTGCGCGCGATCACATTACCATATTGCAAAGATCAGGTAAATTTGATCAAATTATAGAGCCAAGGACTGAGCACTAATCGTAAGGGAAGATATAGTGGTGAAGATTCAGCGCATTTATGAACCGGTGGCTTACGGGGATGATCCGATCAAGGATTGCTTTTGGGCAACAAGCGTTCCGGCGCCGCAATATCCGCCTTTGGATATCGATCAGGATTATGATGTTGCCATTATCGGGGCAGGCTTTACCGGATTGTCCGCAGCGTATGAGCTGGCAAAAGCCGGGGCGCGGGTCTGTGTGTTAGAGGCAGAGCATCCGCTGTTTGGCGCCACGGGCCGCAATGGCGGGTTTTGTTGCCTTGGCGGAGCCAAGGCCAGCGATGCCCAGATCGACAGGCTGGTTGGAAAGCAAGGCCGGATTGAGTACCGGCAAAGTGAAAAGGCAGCGGTTGAGTTGGTTGCGCATCGGCTTGATGCGCTTGGGATTGATGCCGATGTGCAGCCCGGCGGCGAAACTGAACTGGCCCACCGCGCCAAGGATGCCGCCGCCTTGCGCAATGAAATACCGCGGATCAAAGAAAACTACGGCGTCACAGCGGTGTTTCATGCGCAAAGCGAATTGCGCCAACTTGGATTTGGCGGTCCTTTTTATGGCGGGCTTACAACCCCGGTGGGCTTTGGGCTTAACCCACGAAAATATGCGCTTGGGCTTTTGCAGGTAGCAGAGCGCTTGGGTGCAAAAGTTTACGGCCAAAGCCCTGTTACGGGTATCAAGCCAACCCGCAAGGGCTATGGGTTACAAACGCCCAAGGCGCGTGTACGCGCAGAAAAAGTGATTATCGCAACCAACGGATATTCCAGTGATGATCTGCCCAACTGGATGCGGGCGCGCTATATCCCGGTGCAGTCCTCCGTGATTGTCACACGGCCCCTTACCGATGCAGAGCTGCAGGCCCAAGGCTATACCAGCACGCGGGTGGCGGCAGACAGCCGCCAATTGCTGCATTACTTCCGGCTGCTGCCTGACAACCGGTTTCTGTTCGGCATGCGCGGGGGGCTTTTTGCAACCCCGCGCCACAGCGCATCAATCGCGCAGCAAATCCGCGCAAATTTTGCCGAAATGTTCCCAGCTTGGCGTAAGGTCGAAATTGAATACGACTGGTCTGGACTGATTTGTCTAACCCGTAATCTGACCCCCTTTGTCGGCTCGATCCAAGAGATGCCCGGGGTTTATGCGGGCTTTGGCTACCATGGCAATGGTGTTGCCATGGGCAGCTATGCAGGCGCGCTGCTGGCTGATCTGGCGCTGGGCGCGCAGCAAAAGCGGCTTTATCCACGGCTCTTTCAAAAGCCGCCGCGCCGATTTCCCTTGGGCCGCTATCGCCGTCACCTTTTGCGGCCCATTTATAGCCTGATGGAATATCAAGACCGCTAAATTCACCCATGCGGGGTTTTAAGCGCCCGCGCTTTGCCGCGTTCCAGTCCCAGTTGCGCCTCGCGCCAGATAATCAAAACCCCGGCTGCGATCACAATGGCCGCGCCGATAAGCATTTGCAGGCTTGGCACCTCTGCAAACACGAAATAGCCAATTAAAAGCGCAAATAGCATCGAGGCATAATCAAATGGCGCCACCACCGTGAGTGGTGCATAGCGAAAGGACAGCGTGAGACAGATTTGCCCAACGCCGCCCAAAACTCCGGCTGCAATCAACAGCAGGGCGGTTTGCTGTGAAAGTGCTGCCCATCCAAACGGCGCTGTCAGAAGCGCAGCGATGGTTGACGTCAGGCTAAAATAAAACGCAATCGCTGCGGGATGCTCGGTCTGCACCAGTTTTCTGATGTGAATTTGCGCTAGGCCAATACACCCAGCCGCCAAAAGCACCAACCCCGCACCAAAGGCCGCCTCGGGCTCAAATTGGCCTGAGGACAGCATTGTTAGCCGCGGCTCCAGTACCACCAATACCCCAACAAGCCCCAAACCGACGGCTGTAATTCGAAACAGCCTTAGCCGCTCGCCCAATAGTACGGCAGCAAAAACCACAGTGAGTAATGGGGCAGCATAGCTTAGCGCGGTCACCTCGGGCAGCGGCAAATAGCCAAGCGAGGCAAACATAAGCCCCATGGCCGTGGTGCCAATCAATCCGCGCCACAAGTGCCCCAAAGGCGATATAGCGCGCAGTCCAGTGCGCAATTCACCGCGCATCATAAGCCAGCCACAGATCACAGGGATTGCAAAAGCAGATCGAAAGAAAACCGCCTGCCCTGGCGGTACGGTGTCCGCTGTGGCTTTAATCATTGAAATCATAGTGATGAAAACCATCACTGAGAACAGTTTTAAAGAAATGGCCCTGAAAGGCTGCATGATAAAATCCTAGCCTGCGCAGTGCAGACATGGGATCAATGCGCGCTTTAAATTAGTATGACAAGACCCAATCAGGGCGAACATAATGGCAGGTATAGCCGTTCGGCCTTCGTTCAAGATAGTCTTGGTGCTCTGGTTCGGCTTCCCAAAAATCACCAACTTCCTCAAGCTCGGTGACCACGGGGCCGGGCCAAATACCGCTTGCATTCACCTCAGAAATGGTTTGCTCGGCAACGGATTTCTGCGCCTCGTCAAGATAATAGATCGCCGATCGATAGGACAGCCCGCGATCATTGCCCTGCCGGTTAAGCGTGGTTGGATCGTGAATTTGAAAGAAAAATTCTAAAAGGCGCCGATAGCTGATTTTGGCAGGGTCAAAAATAATCTCGATCCCTTCGGCATGGGTGCCGTGATCCCGATAGGTGGCATTGGGCACATCGCCGCCGGTATAGCCAACGCGGGTGGAAACAACACCGGGCATTTTGCGGATCAAATCCTGCATCCCCCAAAAACAGCCCCCCGCCAATATCGCACGTTCACTCATACCAAATCCTCCACCTGATCCAAATACGCACCATAACCTTCATCCATCATGTCGGCTTTGGCAATAAAGCGCAATGCAGCAGAGTTAATGCAATACCGCAGCCCGCCGCGATCAATAGGGCCATCGGGAAAAACATGGCCAAGATGGCTGTCGCCATGGGTACTGCGCACTTCGGTGCGAACCATGCCGTGGCTGTCATCGCTAATTTCGGTAATATGCGATGCCTCAATCGGTTTGGTAAAACTTGGCCAGCCGCAGCCGCTTTCATATTTGTCGGATGAGGCAAAAAGCGGCTCGCTGGACACGATGTCCACATAGATACCGGCGGCTTTATTGCGCAAGAGCTTGCCGCTGCCCGGCCGCTCTGTTCCATTTTGCTGGGTGACCCAAAATTGCTCATCACTTAGATTTGCGATGATATCGGCATTGCGTTGATACTGTCCCATGGCTTTCTCACGTTGTCTCACCCTTATAAATGGGTCTTATTTGGCAAATGAAAAGACTTATTTTGAGCGCTCAATCTGGCGATGAAAACGCGTCTTTGGCATATCCTTGAAGATACAGCAAAGCGGTGAGGTCGCCAAAATTAACCCGTACGTCACACTCGGCGGCAACACTGGGCTTGGCGTGCAAGGCCACGCCAGTTCCGGCGCGCCCGAGCATGCCCAGATCATTGGCCCCGTCCCCCACGGCCAGCACATCGCTTTCCCTTATTCCCAAAGTGGCAGTAAACCCCTCAAGCGCATCCACTTTTGCTTGCCGCCCAAGGATCGGCAGCCCTACCTCGCCGGTTAGCACCTCGTCTTGCATCAACAACTGATTGGCGCGGTGGGTGTCAAACCCAAGTGTTTCGGCAATCACTGCGCTAAAGGCGGTAAAGCCCCCCGACACCAAAGCGGCATAGGCCCCATTCGCCCGCATGGTTGCCAATAATACCTTTCCGCCAGGCATCAAATCAATCCGCTCGGCCAGCACTTGATCAATTATGCTTGCCGGCTGCCCTTGCAAAAGCGCCACCCGCTCATGAAGGGCTTCTTCGAAATCAAGCTCGCCGTTCATCGCCCGCGCGGTGATGTCTTTTACCCGCGCGCCCACACCGGCGTGATCTGCCAACTCGTCTATGCATTCTTGTTGGATCATGGTGCTGTCCATATCCGCAAGCAGCATTTTCTTGGGCCGGTTTTCGGCCGGCTGAACAATCAGATCGACCTGCAAATCCTGCAGGTCCTGCCAAACCTGCCAGCGGTTTTGCGGTAGATCCGATAGTGAAAACTCAGCCGCTTCATCCGGGGCAAGCCAAACTGCATCACCGCCGCCCCACGCATTGCGCAGGTTTTCCAAAAGCGAAGGATCAAGCAATCCGGGTGCAGAAATCAATGTGACAACAAACATAAAAGTGCAAGTCCTTACATGGTCCTAATGAATGTAAACACAGGCCGAAGTGGCCCAGCTACAGGGTTTACCTGCCTGATGCCGCAAACCGGCAAAAATGTCACGCAGGTATTGCATTGATCGGGTAGATACTCTGAACCAAACACATCAGCGCGGCCGGTGCAAAACGTGCTTTTGAACTTGTTCCGCTCCCATTCGCTTTTCTTTTGTCCAAATACTCAAAGGGCGGTGACGTCAGCCGCAGGGGCAGGCTCGAAAAAGAAGGTAAAAGGGTGTAAGTTTTCCCAAATTTTTCCAATGGCTGAACCCGCATTTATGGCGAAAAAACCCCTGTTTTCCGCACCACCGCGATACCGCCGCAATACCGACGTAAAACAAACCTGTGATTTTGCAGCTTTGAAAAAGGTTTCCGATAGTGGTCATAAATAGATAAATTCAGCCCGCCATCCGGGTATTTTGTGAGTTTTTGAGGTTGTTGCCCTGCGCCCAGCGGTATATCCCCATCGGTGGGACACCCCTCCCCAACGAGGGGCATGTATCTGGAAGGATAGAATTTATGAGCATTAAAAAACCGGCAACGCGGCCGGTAAATCCGCGTTTTTCGTCTGGCCCTTGTGCCAAAAACCCTGCCTTTAAACTTGATCAATTGTCTGGTGCGCCCTTGGGCCGCAGCCACCGCGCTGCAGTTGGTAAAGCCCGGCTGAAAGCGGCCATCGAAGGTACGCGCGAGGTGCTTGGCATCCCGGATGATTACCGTATTGGAATTGTTCCTGCCTCGGATACCGGCGCAGTTGAAATGGCGATGTGGTCGCTGCTGGGCGCCCGAAAAGCCACCATGGTGGCCTGGGAAAGCTTTGGCTCGGGCTGGGTTGCCGATGTGGTTAAGCAGCTGAAAATAGAAGCGGATATTGAAACCGCTGCCTATGGTGAAATTGTCGACATGGCCGCTTTGGACTATGCAACCGATGTGGTTTTCACATGGAACGGAACCACCTCTGGGGTATGCGTGCCCAGCGGTGATGTCATTCCGTCCGATCGTGAAGGGCTGACCATTTGCGATGCCACCTCGGCGGCTTTTGCCATGGACCTGCCGTGGGACAAACTCGATGTAACAACGTTTAGCTGGCAAAAAGTTCTGGGCGGTGAAGCGGCGCACGGTATGCTGATCCTCAGCCCGCGGGCGGTGCAAAGACTTGAGAGCTACACGCCGCCATGGCCGATGCCGAAAATTTTCCGCCTGACCAAAGGCGGAAAATTGATCGAAGGCATATTTGAAGGCGCGACCATCAATACCCCCTCGATGCTGGCGGTTGAAGATTATCTGCTGGCCCTCGACTGGGCACGCTCAGTGGGTGGTCTTGATGGCTTAATCCAGCGTGCGAATGCCAATGCCAGCACTATTGCAGATTTTGTGAACGCCCGTGACTGGATTGATTTTCTTGCGATAAATCCTGAAACACGGTCAAACACATCAGTCTGTCTAAAGTTCACTGATCCAAGAATTAGTGACCCTGCAGGATTTGCCAAAGCTGTGGCCAAGCGGCTTGATGCAGCGGAGGCCGCCTATGATATCGGTGCCTATCGTGACGCACCGGCAGGGCTGCGCATCTGGTGTGGCGCAACGGTGGAAACAGCGGATATCACCACAATGTTGCCCTGGCTCGACTGGGCTTTTGAGACCGAATTGAACGCCCAAACCCAAGCGGCTTAATCCCCCATATCCTGAACAACTATCAAAAGAAGGAGCGCCACAAATGGCCCCCAAAGTTCTCGTTTCTGATAAATTATCCCCCACAGCGGTCCAGATTTTCCGTGATCGCGGCATTGATGTGGATTTCGAACCCGATCTTGGCAAAGACAAAGAAAAACTGCTTGAAGTTATCGGGCAATATGATGGTCTTGCCATTCGCTCGGCCACTAAGGTCACCGAAAAAATTCTAAATGCTGCGGGCAATTTAAAGGTCATTGGCCGCGCGGGTATCGGGGTCGACAATATTGACCGCGACATTGCCAGTAAGAACGGTGTGATTGTAATGAACACACCGTTTGGCAATATGATCACCACCGCCGAACATGCAATTGCCATGATGTTTGCAGTGGCGCGGCAAATTCCTGCAGCCAGCGCTTCAACACACGCTGGCAAATGGGAAAAATCAAAATTCATGGGCGTTGAACTGACCGGCAAAACGCTGGGTGTCATCGGTGCGGGTAATATCGGCGGTATCGTTTGCGATCGTGCGCGCGGGTTCAAAATGAAAGTGCTGGCCTATGATCCCTTTTTGGGCGCAGAAAAGGCCGACAAAATGGGCGTTGAAAAGGTCGAGTTGGACGACCTTATGTCACGTGCCGATTTTATCACGCTGCACGTGCCGCTAACCGATCAAACCCGCAATGTGCTGAGCCGTGAAAATCTTGCTAAAACCAAAAAAGGCGTTCGCATTATCAACTGCGCGCGCGGCGGACTGGTGGATGAAGAAGCACTGGCAGATGCATTGAAATCAGGTCATGTCGCGGGTGCTGCCTTTGATGTTTTCGCGGTTGAACCGGCACTTGAAAATCCGCTTTTTGATCTGCCGAATGTGGTCTGTACCCCGCATCTGGGCGCAGCCACCACCGAGGCACAGGAAAACGTTGCCCTTCAGGTGGCTGAACAGATGTCAGATTATCTTCTCACCGGAGCGGTGACCAATGCGCTAAACATGCCATCGGTCACGGCAGAAGAAGCCAAAGTTATGGGTCCATGGCTGGAGCTTTCTGGACATTTGGGCAGTTTTATCGGCCAAATGACCGATGAGCCGGTTAGCGCGATTAACATTCTTTATGATGGCTCGGTGTCCGAAATGAACCTTGAGGCTTTGAATTGTTCGGTTGTAGCCGGGATCATGAAAAAGGCCAACCCCGATGTAAACATGGTCAGCGCGCCGTTTATCGCCAAAGAACGCGGTATTCAGATTAGCACCACCAATCAGGACAAATCTGGTGCCTTTGAAGGCTACATCAAAGTGACCGTTGTTACAGATCAGCGCGAGCGTTCCATTGCGGGCACTGTCTTTAGTGATGGAAAGCCGCGGTTTATCCAGATCAAAGGCATCAATATTGATGCCGAGATTGGCGCGCATATGCTCTATACTACAAACGAAGATGTCCCCGGCATTATTGGCACCTTGGGTCATACTATGGGTGAAAACGGCGTCAATATTGCCAACTTTACCCTAGGCCGAGCCGCCGCTGGCGCCGAGGCCATAGCGCTGCTTTATGTGGACCATCCAATTAAAGATGAGGTGATTGAGCAATTGGCGCAAACGGGCCTGTTCACGCAGGTCAAGCCGCTGTCTTTTGATGTAGGCTAGCACGTTCATCCTGCAAAGTATGACAAAGGCCCTTTGTTCTTTAACAGGGGCCTTTTTCTTAATGTGCTCACTACACTGAAAAGTGTGTTCTCACTAGGAAAAAGCGATCAATCTAATTACTGCAATCTAGTTAGACCTCTATTCCATCACTCATTTGACTTGCGCGCAATAGAAGGATCTACGGCAAGCCCTTTTGCCGCCTGCATGGTTAGCAAATCAATAAAGCGGCTGATATCACCATCGGTTCCAACCCCGCCTTCTGGTGCGCCAAATACCGTGGTGGGCACTTTACGATTGGCAAAGGCCTCGGCCCATACTTTTTGAACTTCGACATAGGCGGCCAATTTTTGCGCAAGCGCATTATCTGCCTCAAGGATGGCGGTTTTTTCATAGGCGGCGGCATCGGCGCTGACTTGTTTCGCTTGTGCGTCAATGCGGGCGGTTTCCAATAGAATCTGTGTGCGCTCTTGGCGAATACGCGCCGATTCCCTCTCTCGTTCGGTGGCCGTGATTGCCAGTTGTTTTTCGGTCTCGGCTTCAGTTGTTTTCTGAATTTGTTCAACTTTCGCTGCCGCTTGGCGCTCTGCCACTTCGCGTTCGCCGCGAGTGATGGCCAGCAGGCGCTGCTCTTCTTCTTGCACCCGTTGTTCGCGGGCAATGGCGCGGTCTGCTGCTGCTTGTTGCCGCAGGCCCATACGTTCCTGAAATTTAATATTCGGGCGCACATCTGTCACCCGCGCCGAGGTCACACTGATGCCAAATTTTTCAAACGCTTGTCTTTTGCGTTTTGGCTGTCCGGTCTCATCAAGCAACTTTTCAACAATAAAGACCGTTTTGAATTCATCGCCAATCTGCTCTTGATTTTCACCCAGCGCCACATTGGCGGTGCCGGCCCGACTGCTTTCGACTTTGACGCGTTTTTCAATCCGTCTGACCAGATAAATACCGTCAGCCAATTGCCGCTCGAAATCGTTGTTAAATTCGGTCTTGCCGCCCTGAAAATAGTCCTCTGCTGACATCAACGCCACATTTGCGCCTAGGGTTTCCTCAAACGCTGGAACTAGTTCTGTGCGCAGCAGGTTTTCTGGCGAGCGATAAAGCCGCGCCATGGTTAAAAATCCCTCTTCGTCAGACGGCAACTCAAACCGCGCTGTGGCAGAGACGACCGCATCCACTTGATCTAGAAAAACCAGTGATTTTGGCGGCAAATTTGCGCTCGTGGTCACGCTTTCCGTTTCGGCCCTATAGTCACCTTTACCGCCCTTTACTGCTTGAACGGACACCGCATTTTTCCATGCATTGTAGCGGCCAAACAAATGCATGTTGTATCCTGTATCCGAGACCATTTTTTCTTCGCCCAAAATAGTCCGGACATGGTATTTAAAGCCGGGCTTGGCGTAAAAAAACATGCCGTTAAATGTAGAGATTATAAATAGCAGCAGCCCTGCAACTTTAACGCCCCAACCGGCCATATTCACCATGCCGTCAAGATTTTTATTGTCAGGGAAGTCAAAGTTGTTGCGGATAACATATCCCGCGGCGATCACAAATAATCCTAAAATTGGCCAAAATATCATTTTTTATACCCTTAAAAAGCAAAACCTAAATTACACCGAAAGCACGATGCGGCTTTAATATGTTGAGCGTCATAAGGGAAAAGATATAATTAAACACACCTTAAGGTTTAATGGTGAAAATTTTTTGCTTTTCCATAGGCTCGATGGATTTCGCATTCAAAGCAAAGTCGTCACGCCTTGCTGCTGCTTTATCGAAAGACCAATTTTGAAGAAAGTTATTCTAATGTCTGAACCCTCTTATCCTATTTATGCCGTGGGTGATATCCATGGTCAGTTGGTCCAGCTTGAGGCCGCGCTTATTGCGATTGCAAAAGACGGCGGCAAGGACGCAGCTGTTGTGTTTATTGGTGATCTTGTAGATCGTGGGCCAGACAGCCGGCGGGTGATTGAATTGCTTATCTCGCTTTGCGCCGAAGGGCGCAATTTTACCATTATAAAGGGCAATCATGACCGGATGTTTGAATGGTTCATGCAAATCCCAACGCGTCATGATCCGCGTCTTTTGGTTGGGATGCACTGGTTTCATGATCGCCTTGGGGGGCGTGAGACAATGGCGTCATACGGGGTGGACGTGCATGACAGGCGCAACCTGATTGACGTGCATAAAGACGCACTTGAAAAGGTGCCTCAGGCCCATGTTGATTTTCTAAAGTCGCTGAACATAAAACATGTGGTCAATGATAAGCTTTTTGTCCATGCAGGCATTCGCCCGGGTGTGGCATTAGATCAGCAAACCGAGGCAGATCTACTGTGGATCCGGCAAGAGTTTCACGCGCATCAGGGCCCCCATGCCCATCTGGTCATCCATGGGCATACCCCGATAGATACCCCGACCCATTACGGCAACCGGATTAATCTTGATGGTGGCGCTGGGCTTGGCCGGCCTTTGGTGCCGGTTGTTATTGAAGGACGGCAAATGCGCCCGCTATTGTAACAAGCATCCTGCGCCCTTGCTTTCTGGCGCGCTTTCAATGTAATGCAGCGCCCATGTTTACCGTTGCCGCGCTTTATCATTTTACAGGTTTTGAGGACCCTGCCGCCCTGCAGGGACCATTGCAGGAAAAATGCGAAGCGCTTGGCATTTACGGCTCTCTTTTAATTGCGAAAGAGGGCATTAATGGCACGATTTCTGGTTCGCGAGACGGGATTGACGCCATTCTTACCCATTTGCGCGGCCTGCCCGGGTGCAGCGACCTTGAACATAAAGAAAGCACCGCCAGCCTGCCGCCATTTCCGCGGATGAAAGTGAAGCTTAAAAAAGAAATCGTGACTATGGGGCAGCCCGATGTGGACCCTAAGGCACGGGTTGGTCATTATGTTGAAGCGCAAGACTGGAACGAGCTGATTTCGGCGCCAGATGTCGCTGTCATCGACACCCGTAATGATTATGAGGTCGGGATCGGCACTTTTGACGGTGCAATAGATCCGCAAACAAAATCTTTTCGCGATTTTCCCAAATGGTGGGAAGACAACAAAGAGCGGTTTCACAACAAACGCATCGCGATGTTTTGCACTGGCGGTATTCGCTGCGAAAAATCCACCAATTACCTACTGGGCCAAGGGGTAGAAGATGTTTACCACCTGAAAGGTGGCATCCTCAAATACCTTGAAGAGGTGCCGCAGGCGGACAGCAAATGGGATGGCGAGTGTTTCGTCTTTGATGCGCGGGTCTCTGTCGGGCATGAGCTTAAGGAAGGGCCGCATCAGCTGTGCTTTGCCTGCCGCCGCCCGATCCTGCCCGCAGACAAAGAGCGTCCGGAATACGAGCACGGCGTTGCTTGCCACCAATGCGCGCATGAAACCAGTGAAGCAGACAAAGACCGCTTTCGCGAGCGGCAAAAGCAAATTCGTCTTGCGCGGGAACGCGGTGAGCAGCATATGGTTGGCTACGACGGCAATTAGCTGTCTTCATCCGGCAAGGTCAGCCCGCCATCTGACTGCAACGGCCCAAAGGGTTCATTGCAATTTTCCAAACATGCTCATCTGGATCGGCGGAAGAGTGTGAAACTTAAAACTTCTTTTGTGATTTGCCGCGATATGTACGAGTGCCGCCGCGCCCAGCAGTCGAGCGGCCTTTGCTGCGGCTTGACCCTTCACTGGCCGCCTCGATGGCGGATTGGCGCGCAAGCGGGTCATCGGACACGGCCAGATCAACGGCTTCAAGCCGCTTGACTTCATCGCGCAGCCTCGCGGCTTCTTCAAATTCAAGGTTTTCGGCCGCCTTACGCATATCGGTCCGCAGCCCGTCCAGAACCGCTTGCAGGTTCGCCCCTGCCATTGGTTTGTCAATCTTGGCAGTGACGCGTGATTGATCGGTGTCACCTTGATAGAGACCAGCAAGCACATCCTCTACATTTTTTTGAACTGTTTCCGGCGTGATGCCATGCTCTAGATTATAGGCCTTTTGCTTGGCGCGTCGGCGGTTGGTTTCCGAAAGGGCACGCTCCATCGAACCTGTTATCCGGTCTGCATACATGATGACCCGTCCATCCACATTGCGCGCTGCCCGGCCAATGGTTTGCACCAAGGATGTCTCAGAACGCAGAAAGCCTTCTTTGTCGGCATCCAAAATGGCAACCAGACCACATTCAGGAATATCCAAACCTTCGCGCAATAGGTTGATGCCGATCAGCACATCAAAGGCCCCAAGCCGCAGATCGCGCAAAATTTCAATCCGCTCAATGGTGTCGATGTCCGAGTGCATATAGCGCACGCGAATACCTTGTTCATGCAGATATTCGGTTAGATCCTCGGCCATGCGTTTGGTCAGGGTCGTTACTAAGGTGCGATACCCATCAGCAGCGACTTTTCGAATTTCATCCAGCAGATCATCGACCTGTGTTTCCACGGGTCTGATTTCCACCTCGGGATCCAAAAGCCCGGTGGGCCGGATCACCTGCTCTGCAAACACGCCGCCCGTGCGCTCAATTTCCCAGTTTGAAGGGGTGGCAGACACATAGACCGTTTGTGGCCGCATGGCATTCCATTCCTCGAACTTCAGCGGCCTGTTGTCCATGCAGGATGGTAATCGAAACCCATGCTCGGCAAGGGTAAACTTACGCCGATAATCGCCTTTGTACATCGCGCCGATCTGCGGCACGCTGACGTGGCTTTCATCGGCAAACACAATTGCATTGTCAGGGATAAATTCAAACAACGTGGGTGGCGGTTCGCCCGGTGCACGGCCCGTGAGATACCGCGAATAATTTTCAATGCCGCTGCAAACACCGGTTGCCTCAAGCATTTCAAGGTCGAAATTGGTGCGTTGCTCTAACCGTTGGGCTTCAAGAAGTTTGCCTTCGCCAACCAGTTGATCCAACCGCTTGCGCAGCTCATCCTTGATATTGATGATGGCCTGCTGAATGGTGGGCTTTGGGGTGACATAATGCGAATTGGCGTAGATTCTGATCTGCTCAAAGCTATCGGTTTTCTCGCCGGTCAGCGGATCAAACTCTACAATCGATTCCAGCTCATCACCAAAGAATGATAGCCGCCAAGCCCGATCCTCTAGGTGTGCTGGAAAAATCTCTAAACTATCGCCGCGCACGCGAAATGAACCGCGCTGAAAAGCCTGATCATTGCGGCGGTATTGCTGGGCGACCAAATCCGCCATGACCTGCCGTTGATTGTAGTTTTCACCAACCTTTAGGTCTTGGGTCATGGCGCCATAGGTTTCGACAGACCCGATACCATAGATGCAAGAAACAGAGGCAATGATAATCACGTCGTCGCGTTCAAGCAAAGCCCGTGTTGCCGAGTGGCGCATTCGGTCGATTTGTTCGTTAATCTGGCTTTCTTTTTCGATATAGGTGTCCGAGCGCGGCACATAGGCCTCAGGCTGATAATAGTCGTAGTAGCTGACGAAATATTCAACTGCGTTGTCGGGGAAAAACCCTTTGAACTCACCGTAGAGCTGCGCCGCCAAGGTTTTATTTGGTGCCATAATAATCGCTGGCTTTTGGGTTTCCTCGATCACTTTTGCCATGGTAAAGGTTTTGCCCGTGCCGGTCGCACCCAAAAGCACTTGGTCTTGCTCGCCGTCAATTATTCCGGCTTTCAATTCAGCGATAGCAGTGGGCTGATCGCCGGCCGGAGAAAATTCAGTCTGCATCTTAAAAGCCTTGCCGCCTTCAAGCTTGGGCCTTGCCCTTACATCGCCGGTTTCATGTCCCAGACTGTCTTGTGCCATAAATTCCAATCCCATTTGCCCAATAGACTTAGAAATAATTTCTGTAGTGTCAAAAACCTTTGATTTTTTTGAATTGAAAAATATTTTAATCTTACTGGAAAAACGATTCTTTTTCCCTGTGAAGTTACACTTGTTTATGGGGAATAAATCGAGCATATACCAGAGGAATAAGAGGACTTAGGCAATGCGTGCACGTATCTACCAACCCGCCAAAACAGCGATGTCATCGGGGACCGCAAATACCCGCTTTTGGGTGCTGGAATATGCACCAGACTCGGCTCGCGAAGTGGACCCGCTTATGGGTTGGACATCCAGCAATGATATGCAGTCTCAGGTGAGCTTGCAATTTGAAAGCAAGGATGCCGCTTTGGAATATGCCAAAGACCATAATATCGCCGCAGATGTTATCGAACCCAAGCCACGTAAAGTGAACATCCGCCAGCGGGGCTATGGCGAAAATTTTGCCACAGATCGACGCACAGTTTGGACCCATTAAACGGCGATCACATGACTGCCGGCATGTCCAAAGACAAAAGAGCTGGGTTTTAGCGTCGCTTTTGTGCAGTGGCTTTCAGGGCTGAGGTTGGTACAGGGTTAGAGGTTTATCTGACCCATTGCGCCAGCAGTTTAGGAAAGGCCTTCAAATGACGAAACCCTGTATCATCTGCGTTGCGATCACTGGTTCAGTTGCAACCAAGGCAGATAATCCTGCGGTTCCCACCTCGGTGACAGAACAGGTTGAAAGCATCCACGCCTCTTTCGAAGCCGGTGCATCAATCGCCCATTGCCATGTGCGCAATCCGGATCAAACACCAACCTCTGATCCAGATTTGTTTGCGCGCTTAATGGAAGGGATTAAACAGCATTGCCCCGGAATGATTATCCAATTGTCAACGGGCGGCCGCTCTGGCGCCGGAGCTGAGCGTGGCGGTATGTTGCCTTTGCGCCCCGATATGGCCTCTTTGACAGTTGGATCAAATAATTTTCCCACCCGCGTTTATGAGAACCCGCCGGATTTAGTAGACTGGCTTGCCAGTGAAATGCGGCAGTATGAGATTAAGCCAGAAATTGAGGCCTTTGATCTGTCGCATATCCATCATGCTGCAAAGATGAACCGTGAAGGGCATATCCCGGGCCGTCTCTATGTGCAGTTTGTCATGGGGGTCAAAAACGCCATGCCTGCGGATAAGGATGTGTTTGATTATTATGTCAAAACAGTAGAGCGACTGCTTCCGGATGCCGATTGGTGCGGGGCAGGTATTGGTGCCCAGCAGATTAAATTAAACGAATGGTGTATTGCGGCGGGTGGACATGTGCGAACGGGCCTAGAAGATAATGTGCGACTGGATAAGAACACTTTGGCCCCGTCAAATGCTGCGTTGGTAAAGCGCGCAGTTGATTTGTGTGATCAATACCGCCGGCCCGTGGCCACATGGCAACAGGCGCGCACTATGCTCAATTTGCGGGCGGCATAATTTTAAATTCAGCTGTTCCCTCTTTGACAGCTAGGCATTAGTGTTTTGTGGCAAAACATAGTCAGGTTGGAAAACTCATGCGTCATGGTGGTCAAATTCTGGTCGATCAACTGGAAATCCAAGGGGTCGACCGGATATTCTGTGTTCCCGGTGAAAGCTATCTGGCAGCGCTGGACGGACTTTTTGAGAGCAAGATAGAAACCATAGTCGGACGCCAAGAAGGCGGCGTTGCGATGATGGCCGAAGCGCATGGTAAGCTGACCGGCCGCCCGGGCGTGGCATTTGTCACCCGAGGCCCCGGCGCCACCAATGCCTCTGCTGGGGTGCATATTGCGCTTCAGGATAGCACTCCAATGGTGTTGTTTATCGGGCAGGTGGCAACGGATCAGCGAGACAGGGAAGCCTTTCAGGAAGTCGATTATCGCCAGATGTTTTCACCGCTGGCCAAATGGGTGGCCGAAATTGATCGTACGGACCGTATTCCCGAATATATCAGCCACGCCTTTCACGTTGCAATGTCAGGTCGGCCCGGCCCGGTGGTTTTGGCACTACCGGAAGATATTCTGTCCGCAATGGCCGATGTTGCAGATGGCGCACCGGCAAATCCGGCGCGTCAGACAGTATCACAAAACGCGGTTTCTGATGTGATAGACCGGCTAAAAGCAGCGCGTAATCCAATGGTCATTGTGGGCGGCGGGGGATGGAGTGCGCAGGCTGCACAGGACTTGGAACGCTTTGCCTCTGCCCTAGGCTTGCCTGTTGGCACTTCGTTCAGGTGCCAAGATTACATTGATAACCGGCATCCCAATTATGTTGGGGACGTTGGCATCGCGCCCAATCCCGAACTGGCCACTTTGGTGTCAAAGTCCGATTGCATTTTAGTGCTTGGTGCACGGCTTGGGGAAATGACCTCGGGGGGGTATGAGATGTTCAACATTCCCACGCCGTGCCAAAAAATCATTCATATCCATGCCGACCCGAATGAAATAGGTCGCGTTTACCGACCTGAAATTGGGTTGGCCTGCCAATCTGGTGAATTTCTGAGCACTGCAACGGACCTTATTGCAGAGCAAAGTGCCGATGGGCCGTCTGCGTCTCGCGCTGCATATGAACGCTGGCAACAGCCATTTCAAACCCCCGGCGCAGTTAAGATGGAACAAGTGATCACACATGCATCAGAGGTTTTGCCGAACGATGCCATTATCACAAATGGCGCGGGAAACTATGCTGGCTGGCTGCACTGCTATTATTGCTATAAGTCCTATCGCACACAGCTTGCCCCCACCAGTGGCTCAATGGGCTATGGGTTGCCGGCAGCGGTTGCGGCCAAACTGGCGTACCCTTCAAAAGAGGTGATCTGCTTTGCCGGTGACGGTTGTTTTCAAATGACCATGCAGGAATTTGGCACTGCGGCGCAATATGGCGCTAAAGTCATTGTGATCGTGGTGAACAATGGGGTTTATGGAACCATTCGGATGCATCAGCAACGCAGCTATCCAGAGCGGCCTTCAGGCACCACACTGCATAATCCAGATTTTGCTGGCTTGGCCCAATGTTATGGCGGCTACGGTGAGCACGTCTATAAAACAGAAGAGTTTCCTGCGGCTCTTGCCCGTGCCCGCGCTGCCAGTACACCTGCGATTATTGAGCTTCACACAGACCCAAGCGCCGTCTCTCCGCGCTCTGCTGGATGAACCCACAAGCAATCACGAAACGCAACAGTTGGTATTTTAGCCTAGCTTGGCCCGATCACCGTACAGGTGACATTACGGGCTGCTAATCTTTTGCAAGCGCGATCCGCCGTATCCTGACTTAGCCCAACAAAAGTTGCTTCAAAACCAAGCTTCCCTTTTTGAACTTTGCGCAATGACCCGTTTAAGGTGCTCATTTCTGCAAGGGCAGTTTTAAGCAGCATTTTTTCCGCCGAAAACTGGGTCGAAAAACGGCCAACATTAATTGCCCAGTTTTGACCACCAGAGGTGGATAGACGCGCTACAATTTCAGGTTCAGCTGGGCTGGCACTTGGTGCAGCCGCCTGACTGGAAAATTTGGCCGGTCGGGCTTTGGGGACCAGACTCGATCCGCTAATGGTTGATAGCTCGGGCCTATTTGCCACGATCAGAGCGGCGGCTATGTCGTCCTTTAAATTAAGTGATGCAAACTGAACCGTCGGGCCTGTCTTGGTTGGTCTTGCCTTCGGTCGAAGGCTTTTATTAACAGCGGTTTTAAAGGTTGAGCGCTTGCCAAAAGTACCGCTCTGGGCAAGCCGTGAGTAATCTGGTTTTGAGGGTTTGACCTCGGCAACATGCGTAGGCGCCTTTTTAAATCCGAGACTCATAAGTTTGGCTACCTGGGCATTGCGGGTGGTGGTCGAGCGCCCTCCAAAAACAGTGGTGATGATCCGCTCGCGCCCTCTTTCCGCGGACGCCACTAGGTTAAAGCCTGCCGCGCGCGTGTACCCAGTCTTTATCCCATCAGCGCCCTTATAGTCGTTTAAAAAACGCCGATTTGTATTTCTGACTGTTCTTATTTTTGCATTATGCTCAAGTCGCGAAAACAAATGATAATAGTCTGGAAAATCATAGAACAGATGCCGCCCCAAGGTTGTCATATCGCGGGCGGTCGACAAGTGACCTGTTTCTGTTAGACCATGGGCGTTCTTGAACGTCGTGCGGGTCATTCCCATCGCTTTGGCTGTCCGGTTCATCCGCCGTGCAAAGGCAGCTTCAGAGCCCTCAATTGCTTCGCCAAGGGCAGTGGCGGCATCATTGGCTGATTTTATCGCAGCCGCGCGGATTAAATAGCGCAATTTGATACGTTGGCCTTGTCTCAGCCCAATCTTCGAGGGGGGTTCAGAGGCTGCTTTGCGCGATATGCGCACCATTGTATCAAGTGAAATTTCACCATTTTCAACGGCTTCGAACACCACATAAAGCGTCATCATCTTCGTCAGGGATGCTGGGTGTAGACGTGTATCTGCGTTTTCGGAATGCAGGGTTTTTCCCGTTCTGGCGTCGATCACCATAGCGGCATAGGGTGCGGCCATTGCGCTAAACGGCAAAATAACCAACATCCAAATTGCGGTTGCTGCAAATAACCAAAACCGAGCCGGCTTGCTATGCCGTCTTTTCATGGTAACTGTCCTTGTCTGCCTCATGCCGCCATTTTTGGCTGGCTTATTTTTGCCTAATGATAGCACAACACGATTCATGAATAAAGCCTTCAATTTCAATGGATTTGTGGGAAATTCGGATGGGCTAAATAGCATATTTAGGGGTGCTTGGTATAAAACCTACACCAATTAGCTTTTGTGCATTTTTCATGTTGCCGGGCCAATATAGCCAGGATCCAGCATTTTCCCAATAAAGCTTTTGTGCGTTGCAGTCCTTTAATTCAACAAAAATGCAGTAGGTATTCGAGGCTTCAGTTTTGACAGCAGTTTGGTTGATACTGTTAGTTTTGCTAATTTCACCCGCCAAGCATTTTTTGGCTCTGCCCTGAATTGTTGCTTTACGGGGCTTTTCTCTGGCGTCAGACAAGTTATATACTTACTGGATGTTAATATCAATTTGGGGTCTGGATGACGGGTCTGATATTTAAAATGACCAACAAACCTGAAGATGACAATGATCAGGACGTTTTGGTTGACACACGCGCCAAAACCGAGCGTCCTCCGCTGTATAAAGTCATGCTTTTAAATGACGATTACACTCCTATGGAATTTGTTGTTATTGTGCTTGAGCGTTTTTTTGGAATGAACCAGACGCAGGCCTTTGAAATCATGCTAACAGTGCATAAAAAAGGTTTGGCTGTTGTTGGTGTCTTCAGCCATGAGGTGGCCGAAACCAAAGTGGCGCAAGTGATGGATTTTGCCCGTCAACATCAGCATCCGTTGCAATGTACGATGGAAAAAGAGTAAAGCATCCTTTTAGGCAGACAATGGTACCTAAGTGTTTGATGCGCGATTTGAATTTAGCTTAAGGCAGGGCAAACTGGCGCTTCCCCAGAGTGTAAACTCTGGGGTCTTTTTCCCAGAGCGCCTAGAGGATGTCATGCCGCTAGCGCATCTTAAGCCCAAAATCATGCATAGGTTTAAGCCCCTCGTTGATCTTTTCCAAGACCAAGGGTTTGATACCCTGCCATCTGAAACTGCTGATCTCGATGTTGCCCTTGTGCATGTGCCACGTGTCAAACGTTTGGCCCGGCATTTGATTTACACCGCAACGCGCGCGACAGGCCCTAATGGAGTCATAATCGTCGATGGCAGCAAGTCGCAGGGTATCGACAGCCTGATAAAAGACTTAAAAACCCGCGTCGACTTAAAGGGCGTTGTTTCAAAAGCGCATGGCAAGCTTGCGTGGTATCGCACCAGCGGGGTCTTTGATGATTGGCAAGCCGATGATTTCATTCAGATCGACGAAGGCTTTGTGACAAAAACAGGTGTTTTCTCGGCCGACGGCATTGATCCGGCATCGCAACTTTTGGCCGCTTCACTGCCGGATGATCTGCGCGGCAGGTACGCAGACTTTGGGGCGGGTTGGGGATATTTGACACGCCGTTTATTCGACTATGCCGGCATTGAGCATATTGACTGCATCGAAGCGGATCGCGCGGCGATAGACTGCGCTGGGCAAAATTGTGGTGACGGCCGGGTTGCATTTCATTGGAGTGATGCCACCACATGGCGCGCCAAAACGGCACTGGATGGCATCGTGATGAACCCGCCATTTCATCACGGGCGGACCGCTGATCCGGGAATTGGACAAGCGTTTATTTTATCAGCGGCGCGAAATTTAACGGCACAGGGGCGTTTATTCATGGTTGCCAACCGGCAATTGCCATATGAGGCAGTGCTGCAAAGCTGTTTTGCAAATGTAAAGCAAATAGCGCAGACTAATCTATTCAAAGTTCTGTTTGCAAATCGCCCTCTCGAACATTTGCGAAAAACTCGCTAATCTCTCGCCAAGAATCAAGGAGCTCATATGTCATTCTCGATTGATGGAAAGACGGCAATTGTGACAGGTGCTGCCAACGGAATAGGATTGGCCATTGCCCGTCATTTTGCCGAACATGGCGCCAATGTGATGTTTGCAGATATGGATGAGGCCAGCTTGCAAAAGGAAGTTGGCGGCGATTCTGATCAAAGCAATATGCATTATTTTGCAGGTGATTTACGCGAAAAATTAACCATTGCTAACCTGTTGTCGGCCACGCTGGATAGCTTTGACCGCGTTGATATTTTAATCAATGCATCGCGGCAAATGATGGCCTCTGACCTTTTGGATTTGAATGACAACTCGGTTGAAACTCTGTTGAACCAAAATTTTATGACCAGTTTGCGGTTATCACAATTGATTGCTACCCGAATGATCAAGCAAAGCGGATCACAAACCGAAGGGCAGGCGGGTGCGATCGTCAACCTGTCCTCGATTGCGGCCCGTCGGGCGCATCCACAGCTTTTGGGATATTCGGTATCCACCGCTGCGCTTGATCAAATGACGCGGGCCATGGCGGTGGCCTTGGCGCCTCACCGTATCCGGGTCAATGCAGTTGCTTTTGGGTCGGTGATGTCGGCAAGCCTGCAAGATATGCTCAAAGACAACAGCGACTTTCGCAGTGATATCGAAAAGCACACCCCGATGGGGCGGATCGCTCCTGCATCTGATGTTGCCGAAACTGTTCAGTATCTGGCCTCTGAAAGTGCCGGCTTTGTCACCGGTCAAATCCTGACCGTGGACGGCGGTCGAACATTGATTGATCCGGTAGAAGCACCTGCGCATTAAAGTGGGTGCGTTGGGTTTAAAGGCTGTGGCGTAGCGCCGCGAACGGGCAAGTCCGCTTGACACGCAAGTGCGTTGCCAACACACAGGCTCTCAGAATGCGCAAGGCAAAAAGACGAAAACCATGGTGACAATATCCGATCAGCAAAAGCAACAGGCCAGTGCATGGTTTCATCAATTGCGCGATGAAATAGTTGCTTCTTTTCAAAAGCTTGAAAATGATCACACCCGTGGAGCGATGACTGAAAAGCCTGCTGGAACCTTTGATGTTACCACCACCCACCGGCAGGCGGATGATGGTGGCGATGCCGGTGGCGGCTTAATGAGCGTTCTGCGCGGCGGGCGTGTTTTTGAAAAAGTCGGGGTCAATGTTTCAACCGTTTATGGCCGTCTGAGCGATCAGGCGCAGGCGGCGATGCGCGCGCGGCCGGGGCTGAGCGATATTGCCGATGATCCGCGCTTCTGGGCCAGTGGTATTTCTTTGGTGGCGCACCTTCAAAACCCGCATTGCCCTGCGGTTCATATGAACACGCGGATGTTCTGGACCCCGAAAGCGTGGTGGTTCGGCGGCGGGTCAGATTTGAACCCCTGCATCGAATATGCCGAGGATACGGCGCATTTTCATGCCACTCAAAAAGCCCATCTAGACCCGCATGATCCGGCGCTCTACCCAAAGCTAAAGGCTTGGGCGGATGAGTATTTTTATGTTCCCCACCGCAAACGTGCGCGCGGCGTGGGCGGGATATTTATGGATGATCGCTGCACTGGCGACTGGGCGGCGGATTTTGCACTGACCCAGGATATCGGCCGCGCGTTTTTACCCGCCTATCTGCCTTTGGTGACCAAACGGATTGCGCAGCCGTGGAGCGACGAAGACAAGCAAACTCAATTGCGCCACCGCGGGCTTTATGCTGAATTTAATCTGGTCTATGACCGCGGAACAAAATTTGGTCTGGCAACAGGGCACGATCCAGAAGCGGTTTTGATGAGCCTGCCGCCACTGGCCAAATGGGATTAATGCGCCCTGCTTAGGGGGCTGAACGTCGTTAAAAAACGGGCACTGTATCGCGTCGGTATTGCGGCAGTATGACGGCGGTGCCATTTTGCGCATGGAATCCAAAACTTTTAGGCAGTAAGCTGCCTGCAAAGAGCAGATTTTTTTGTCTTTTCTGGCGAAAATCACTTAGCAAAGGAATCCCCAATGACGCAGATAAATGCCCTGATCGACATTGTCGGGCCGTCGCATGTGCTCACTGGCCGCGATTGTGAAAAATATTCCAGTGATTGGTTCAAATTGCATCCTTTCACCCCCTTGGCGGTGGTGCGCCCGGCAAATGTGCATCAGGTGTCAGAGATTGTTAAATGGGCCAATTTAGAAAAGGTCGCCGTGGTGCCCATGGGCGGCAATACGGGGCTGGCTGACGGGACCTACGCCGAAGCCGCGCTGGTGCTTTCGCTGGAGCGGATGAACGCCATTCGGGAAATCCGATCTGACGCCCGTCTTGCAGTGGTTGAGGCCGGGGTAATCCTGTCTGATTTGCACGATGCAGCAGAAGAGCATGATTTTATCTTTCCGATGACCTTTGGGGCGCGCGGCTCTGCTATGATCGGCGGTATGCTGTCGACCAATGCGGGCGGATCAAATGTGCTGCGCTATGGCAATACCCGTGATCTCTGCCTTGGGATCGAAGTGGTGCTGCCCAACGGCGAGATCATGGAGATGATGTCCGAACTGCACAAAGACAACTCTGGCTATACTCTAAAGCATCTGATGATTGGCGCAGAAGGTACTTTGGGCATTATCACCGCCTCAGTGCTGCGGTTGATGCCAAAGCCGCGTGCCTATGCCACCGCTATGCTTGGCGTGCCCTCGCTTGATGCGGCGCTGACAATTTTGAATGCGCTGCAATCGGCCACCGGCGGTGCGGTTGAAGCCTATGAATATATGCCGCGGTTTTACATTGAAAAATATGCCGAGCATTTTGCCGATCGCCAACTGCAATTTCCGATCCAATATGATGTCAATATTCTGGTCGAGGTGGCCACCACCGCCGAAGATTTATCCGCCGCTGATGGCACCGGCCAAATCCGGCTGTCGTCGCGGTTTGAAGAGATCCTCGCCGATCAATTGCAAAGCGGCGCGATTCTAGATGCGGTCGTTGCTCAAAACGAAACACAGCGCGCCCAAATGTGGCATCTGCGCGAAAGTGCGGCAGAGGTCACAGTTGCCCAAAAGCCTCTGGTCAATCACGACATTGCTGTGCCGCTTGATAAGGTGGCGGTGTTTCTAAACCGCATACAGGATCGTTTGGCGGCACTTGACCCCGGGGCCGAGACCATTGTTGTCTCGCACCTTGGTGATGGCAATATCCATTATCCGGTTTGGCCAAAAAGCCATGACCCAAAGGTGCATGCAGCCATCACCGAGGCCGTGGAAGATGTGGTTCTTGACCTTGGCGGCAGTTTTTCCGCCGAACATGGTATTGGC
This sequence comes from uncultured Paracoccaceae bacterium, assembly GCA_965659715.1. GTDB lineage: Bacteria > Pseudomonadota > Alphaproteobacteria > Rhodobacterales > Rhodobacteraceae > CABZJG01. Next base: position 39,094 of record CBFHXE010000016.1, read on the forward strand.
CGCAGTAAGTTGCAGTCGATGGCGCGGCGCAAAAATCCGGTGGCGGTTGCAGTGATGCGGCAGATCAAACAGGCGCTTGATCCGAACAATATCCTTAATCCGGGCAAGGTTATTCCGCCGCAGACGGCCAAAGGTTCCTAGGTTTTATCCCCGCCGCGCCAATCGAAAAATCCAGGCCCGCTTTGTGCAAGCAGACGTGCGGCCATCTCGCTGCCCAGTGCGGCGCCATCTTCGATCGGGGCGCTTTGATCGTCGCTGATCGCTTCGGACCCGTCCGGGCGCAGCACTTCACCGCGCAGGCGTAGCGCGCCGCCGCTGAGCTCGGCCAAGCCTGCAATCGGGGTTTCGCACGATCCATCCAGCGCTGCCAAAAAACCCCGCTCGGCTGCAAGCCGATGGCCCGTATCCCGGTCATGAATGGCTTCAAGCAGACCGGCGGTTTGCGCGTCATCACTGCGCCGCTCGATCCCAATCGCCCCCTGCGCCACAGCCGGCAGCATGGCGTCAACGGCAATCGGAGCTTTGGCCAGATGCGCCATGTCCAATCGGTTCAGGCCAGCGATGGCTAAAAATGTTCCGGCGGCAACCCCCGCATCCAGCTTTTTCAAGCGGGTTTGAACGTTGCCGCGAAACTCGACGATCTGCAAATCGGGGCGGCGGTGCAATAGCTGCGCGCGCCGACGCAGTGATGAGGTGCCGACAGTTGTGCCTTCGGGTAGGCTTTCGATGCTGCCGTACTGGGGTGAGATAAAGCCATCGCGCACATCTTCGCGTGGAAGGTAGGTATCAAGCAGCAGACCTTGTGGCTGCGCCACCGGCATATCTTTCATCGAATGAACCGCGATATCAATGCCGCCTTCAAGCAGCGCGGCTTCAATTTCGCGGGTGAAAAGCCCTTTGCCGCCGATGTCTTTTAGCGGTCGGTCCTGAATTTTATCGCCGGTGGTTTTAATCACCACGATCTCAAAGGCGCTTTGCTGCAATGCGAAAGCTGCCGCAAGCCGGTCGCGGGTTTCATAGGCCTGCGCCAGCGCCAGCGGAGAGCCGCGGGTGCCAATTTTAAGCGGCGCGCTTGGATTTGGTAAAATCTGGGTCATATATCTGGTTTAAGTCAGTTAACACATTCTGATAAGAGCTTAGCGGCGATGCCCGCCAAGAGGGCGGCGAAGCAGAACCATTACCAAGGGTGACATATGGCAGAGCAAAAGAAAATACTTCGCGCGCTTGCGGGTGAAAAATTAGAGACCCCGCCGATCTGGATGATGCGGCAGGCGGGGCGCTATTTGCCCGAATACCGCGCCACCCGCGCCGAGGCGGGCGATTTTCTATCTTTGTGTTACAACAGCGACTTGGCGGCCGAGGTGACATTGCAACCGATCCGCCGCTATGGGTTTGATGCGGCGATCCTCTTTGCCGATATCTTGCTGTTGCCGCAGGCGCTGGGGGCTGACTTGTGGTTTGTCATCGGCGAAGGCCCGCGGCTGTCAACGCTGACCCAAGATCGCGATCTGGCGGCGCTGCGGCCCATCGCCGATATAGATGAAACTCTGGCGCCGGTGTATGAAACGGTGCGCATTTTGCGCCGTGAGCTGCCGCAAGAGACCACATTAATCGGTTTTGCCGGTGCGCCGTGGACGGTTGCGACTTATATGATTGCAGGGCGCGGCACGCCGGATCAGGGGCCAGCGCACGCTCTGAAACAGGAAATTCCACAGCTTTTTGATCGGTTGATGGATCTTTTAACGGTTGCAACGACCGAATACCTCAGCGCCCAGATTGAGGCGGGCGCCGAGGTCGTGAAACTTTTTGACAGCTGGGCCGGATCACTAAAAGGCGCGGATTTTGAGCGCTATGCACTGGCCCCCACAAAAGCGATTATTACCGCCTTAAAAGCGCGGCATCCGGATATCCCGATTATTGCGTTTCCGCGTGAGGCCGGGGATAAGTACATCGGCTTTGCTGCGGCCACAGGCGCCGACTGTTTGGCGGTTGATAATTCGGTTAGCCCTGAGTGGGTCGCGCAGCATCTGCAAAAGGACAGCTGCGTGCAGGGCAACCTTAAATCTTCTCACATGGTCACAGGCGGTCAGGCATTGATAGGTGAGGCTCGCCAGATTTGCACAGCGCTCAGCGGCGGGCCGCATATTTTCAATCTGGGTCATGGGATCACGCCAGATGCCGATCCAGAAAATGTTCAACTGATGATCGACACGGTGCGCGCGGCGAAGTGACGGCGCGTCGTTTCTTAATTTGCGCCGGAAACGGCAGTTGTTGGATACTAATTTGACTATCCAAGCGTATGTTAATCAAATAGATTCAGCGCATTGGATTAGTTTGTGAGGTTGGATGAGTAGTGTTGTCGAGGTTAAAAACCTGTCGAAATCATTTCCCGGCGGTCTTCAAGCGCTGAACAAAGTGAACCTGACTATCAATCAGGGGGAAATTCTGGCCCTTTTGGGGCCGAATGGGGCTGGCAAAACAACCTTGATTTCGGTGATTTGCGGGATTTGCCTTGCTACTTCGGGTGAGGTTTTAGTGAACGGCCATGATATCGTCACCCATTACCGTGAAACACGCAAACTGATCGGGCTCGTTCCGCAGGATGTGTCGCTTGAGCCGTTTGAGACGGTGTTCAACACAGTGCGGTTTTCGCGGGGGCTGCATGGCAAGCCCAGAAATGACGGCTATCTTGAAAAACTGCTCAAGCAACTCTCGCTCTGGGACAAACGCAACTCGAAAGTGGTTGAGCTTTCGGGCGGTATGAAGCGTCGGGTACTGATTGCAAAAGCCCTGAGCCATGAGCCGAGGCTTTTGTTTTTAGATGAGCCGACCGCCGGCGTTGATGTGGAACTGCGCAAGGATATGTGGGATATCGTGGCCGAATTGCAGGCCAGCGGTGTGACCATTGTGTTGACCACTCATTATATCGAGGAAGCCGAAGCCATCGCCGAGCGTGTCGGGGTGATCAGCAAAGGCGAGATCCTGCTGGTGGAAGAGAAACAGGCGCTGATGAAGCGGCTTGGTAAAAAAACCCTGACTATCGAGCTGCAGGATGCGATTAATAAAATACCTCAGGCGCTGGGCGAGTATGATCTTGTGCTCTCCGATGACGGCACAACGCTAAGTTTTACTTATGACACACGCAGCGACCGCACCGGCATCACCCGGTTGATACATGATTTTTCCAGCGCCGGGTTGCAGGTGAAAGATTTGCAAACCGACCAATCTTCGCTCGAAGAGATTTTTGTCAATCTGGTACAGGCCGACAAAGCCAAAACGCCGAATGCAGCCGAGGTTCAAGCATGAATATCCACGCTATAAAGGCCATCTATCAATTCGAAATGGCGCGCTTTTTTCGCACTGCGGGACAAAGTCTTGCCTCACCGGTGATATCCACATCGCTGTATTT
>CBFHXE010000017.1:0-9863 GCA_965659715.1 uncultured Paracoccaceae bacterium
AGGGCTATCGTTTGGACAAAAAAGACCCAAAAATTGCACCAAGCCGACGTGTCTACGGATGCGTTTCTGCGCGTACCACTGCGCAGAAAAAATTACCTAAATTGATATTTGATTTCATTGATGGGGCTGCAGGTCGTGAAACCGGTTTAAAAAACAATCAAACCGCCTTTGACCGCCTCAAATTGAAGCCTCGTGTATTGTCAAAGGTAACCCAGCAGTCCTTAGCAACAGAATTTTTGGGGCAGTCATATAACCTGCCGTTTGGCATCGCGCCGATGGGAATGTGCAACCTATCCCATCCCATAGCTGATTATTTGATGGCGCAGGCAGCACAGCGTTTGAAATTTCCGGTAACCCTGTCCTCCGCCGGCTCAAGCAGCATCGAAGACATGCGTAATTGGGCCGGCGATAATGCGTGGTTTCAGCTTTATGTGACACCGCCTATAGAGCATAGCCTTTCGTTGGTGCAGCGAGCTCAGGATGCCGGCTATCGCAATTTAATATTGACAGTGGATGTGCCAAAAGTCAGCCGCCGGCTACGCGATATCCAAAATGGCTTTCAAATGCCCTTTAAATTGCGCACGCGGCAGTTTATTGATTTCGCCACCCACCCTGTCTGGAGCCTGCGCCTATTGGCGGCAGGCACGCCAAAACCCGTAAACTTTCCACAAAACGGATTGGGGTTTGACCGCGATGCCAGTCGCGCGATGGCAGACTGGGATTTTCTTGCACGCCTGCGCGATCAATGGCAAGGCAATTTAATTGTAAAGGGCGTAACAGCCCCCGAGGATGCTTTACGGATCAAATCGACGGGCGCAGATGCGGTATATGTGTCCAATCATGGCGGCCGCCAGTTGGACAGCGTTCCGGCATCGATTGATCTTATCAGACCAATTAGAGAGGCTGTCGGCCGCGAATATCCTGTGGCGTTTGACAGCGGGGTACGCGATGCAGAAGATATCCTAAAGGCTTTGGCGTGCGGGGCAAACTTTGTCATGCTTGGCCGGCCAAATTTATTCGCGCTTGCCGCAGATGGCGCAGCCGGACTGGAAAGTCTTTATGCGGCTTTACAGTATGATCTTTCGGTTGCGATGGCGCAAATCGGCGTTGAGACGATTGGGCAAATAGGACCTCATAATTTGATAGAAGAGACGCAGATGATGACCGCTCACACTAGCGCCGCCGCATCCGCCAAGCCAAAAGGTAAAAATCCATGAACGAGCAGCTTATGATACGCGGCGGTGAAATATTAGCCAGAGCGCTAAAAGAAAAAGGTGCAGAGCATGTGTTTACTCTTGCAGGTGGATTTTGCAATCCGGCTTTAGAAGGGTTCATGAAATCCCAAATGCCGGTCATTAACTGCCCGCATGAGCAAGTGGCCGGCCATTTGGCGGACGGGCATACACGCATCACCCGAAAGCCTGCCATATGTCTGGTGGGTCCAGAAGGGTTTGCCAATGCGGTTCCGGCCATGCTTGAAGCCGGCGGTGAACGTGCGCCAGTAATATTCGTCACCGGATCGTCGACATTAAAACGTCAAGGCGCCGGTGGATTTAAGGAAATTGACGATGTGGCCATTGCTGCGCCCTTGGTAAAATATTCTGTGCAGATCACAGATGGCGAACGGATTAGTGAATTTGTTGACCGCGCATGGACAGCGGCCACAACCGGCTACCCCGGTCCGGTTCATATCAGTCTGCCGGTTGATTTGATGTTTTCAAGTTTCGCAGCGGATGCAGGACGTGATGAACGGCCCTTTGATCGCAGTGATCGCACGCCACCTCGCGCCTGGCCGGACCCGGCGGTTATGAGTGCTATCATTAAGCGGTTATCCGCAGCAGAGCGCCCAGTTATTATCGCAGGCCATGGGGTGTGGTGGTCAGGCGCGGAAAGGGCACTCGAAACCTGCGCTTTGGCCCTTAAAATTCCAGTGTTTAATGTCCCCTATCATCAAAAGCTCTTGGGAGAGGAAAGCCAAGCCTATATGGGACTGGCTGATTTTCACCAATACCACCCCTCAAAGGCGGCGTTTCATCAGGCCGATGTCATTCTTATGGTTGGCGGGCGGTTGGACAATCAGATGAATTTTGGCAACCCTCCGTTTTTTCCGGCCTCCACCCATCTGATTTGTATCAATGGCAGCCATGAAGAGCTTGAATATAACCGCGGTGCTGACACAGTTTTGCTAGGTGATCCCGGGGCATTTTTTGAAGCTGTAAGCAAAGTTGGAAAGACCTGGAAACCCTGGTTCGAGCAGCAGCGGGATCATCGCAATACATGGGTGAAAGACTGGTTTGATCATATCGACACCGAAACCCGCACGGATACGGAATCTGGGCGAAATATGCATCCGCTTCAATTATCTTTGGATGTGCAATCACACCTTGGCCCCCAAGACTGGTTGGTTTTTGATGGTGGCAACACCCACTTCTGGTCTGAGATCGCTGTCAATATGGCAGGCTGGAGGGGCCAGAAGCTGGGCGGCATACTGCACCCTGGAAATTACAGTTTGCTCGGCGTTGGTGTCAGCTTTGCAATTTCCGCCAAAGCCGCACACCCGGATCAAAATGTGGTTTTAATCTCTGGTGACGGTGCATTTTTATCCGGAGGTCTATCGATAGAGACGGCGTTTCAAGAAGGGCTACCGATCACGGTGGTGATAGACAATAACGGGGGGCTAGATTGCATCAGTCAGCAACAAGAGCGGCTGTTTTCAAATGGGGCACATTTTGCCACTGATTTCCGCGATATCCCGTTTCATACAATGTTTGAAGGATTGGGCGGGCACGGAGAATTGGTCGAACGGCGGGATCAATTGGGCCCGGCCCTCACGCGCGCCATGCAAAGTGGTAAAACAGCTTGTGTAAACGTAAAATGCCGCGGGGTGATTAGCCCGATCGTTGCGGCAACCTCAGATAAACGGGATAAGGCGTCGATAGAATAATGTCTCTTGTTAGCTCACACACATTAAACGGGGTTGATGGCACACATGCGGGCCATATCCCTGCTCGGCTTATTCATGTTGCGTCACAAAAAGTACTTTTTGAAACGCAAATGGACGCAGGTGGACGGCTGGCGCAAACCGTAGACAGGGCAGAGATTGACGTAAACGGACAGTATGAGTTGGTTTTTGACACTGCCGCCTATTGGCAACGCCGCGACTTGCCACGCAAAGGTCCGCAGATCATGGATCAGATCGTTATACGGTTTTCAATGCCCAACCCAGAAGGCCAGTACCACATTCCTGTGATCCTAAACCCTAATTCCTATTCCGTTTGGTGGTCAGGAGAATAGCACATGGCCGATGGCTTGAATATGTCGCGCCGTATCCGGCGCACCCCTTATACAGACAGGGTCGAAGCCGCAGGCGTGCGGGGCTTTTCCGTGGTCAACCATATGCTGCTGCCAAAGGCCTTTGCGCGCAGCGTAGAAGAAGACTACTGGCACCTCAAAGAGCATGTCCAAATCTGGGACGTCTCATGCCAAAGACAAGTGGAAATTTCCGGCCCGGATGCGGCCACGCTGGTGCAGTGGATGACCCCGCGCAATATATCAAAGGCCAAAATAGGAGAGTGCCTCTATATACCTATTCTGGACGATCAAGCGGGTTTGATCAACGATCCGGTTCTATTGAAATTGGCCAAAGATCGGTTTTGGCTTTCGATCGCGGACAGTGATGTTCTGCTTTATGCCAAAGGGCTCGCCCTTGGCCGGGGTCTTGATGTGATTGTGCACGAACCCGATGTTTACCCACTTGCCATCCAAGGGCCACGCGCAGAGGCGCTGCTCTCCGAGTTGTTTGGCGCCGAGATCGAAAAAATCGGGTTTTTTAAATTTGGCTGGATTGATATTTTCGGCACACGGCAACTCATTGCTCGGTCTGGCTATTCGCGCCAAGGTGGGTTTGAAATTTACCTAAAGGGCGCGTCTTTGGGCGGTCCTTTATGGGATAAGATTTGGCAGGCAGGTCAAAGCTATAACATCTCGCCTGGCTGCCCCAATCTTATTGAGCGTATCGAAGGTGGGCTGTTGTCATACGGCAACGAAATGACGTCTGAAACCAATCCTTTGGAAATTGGGTCGGGAAAATATTGCAGCCTTGACGGAGCGGTTGAGTTTATTGGGCGCCCAGCGCTTGAAAAAATCGCAAAGGCCGGTCCCGACCGATTAATACATGGCGTTGTTTTTGACGCGCCGGCCTGTCCTACCTGCTCGGTTCCTTGGCCCGTGCGGGTTGGCAACAGCCGCGTTGGAGCCATTACATCGGGAATATATTCCCCAAGGTTGAAAAAAAACATTGGGCTGTCGCTTATTGAAAAAGGTCACTGGACGCCCGGCCTGAAAGTATCGGTAGAGCTGCCTGATGGTGCGGCCAGACAGGGGGAACTCTCCGCTCTGCCTTTCAAGTGACAAAATTGCTTTTAGGCCGCAAAGACGGCCAGTTTAAAATTAAAATCTGGGTCTCAAAGACCCTCAACTATGGTTTGAACGCTGCTAGAGGCCGACATGCGCACCGATTTGGCTTGGGCATATTCTTTTGAATGATACCACGCATGTGCAGCTTCAAAAGATGGAAATTGGATCACCACATTTCGATCTCCGGGTGGTGTGCCCTCATAGCTGACTGAGCGGCCCCCGCGCACAATGAAGGCCCCGCCAAAGTGCTCAATTGTTGGTAAAACCATTTTAATGTAGCCAGCATATGTGTCGGGATCATTTACTGTGATCTGGGCGATGACGTATCCAAAAGCCAAATCTTTATCCTCGCAATTCTGTTTAAAATTTTTATAGAGTTTTTCGGGGTGATCACAAAGCACCATTTTCATGCGTTTGCGCCTATTGAAAAATCTGATCACCAACCTTTTTAGGTTTGCACTTTGGTTTTATGATTTAACAGCGATCCTTTAGACATCATGGTGATTATGCGACATATTAGCTAAAGTAAGATAGAAAGGGCTTACGGATAGCTTGAGACAATCCGAAGAGATATTGAAAAAACTTCTGATTGAAGTACCGTGGACGGATATATTTTGGACAGGGAGCAAAAAGCTGTTTAGGTTTATTGTTCATATTTTTTTATTTATCGCTGGCAGTTCTGGTTTTGCAGACACAATCGCAAAACGTGCACAAATCTATTTAAATCTGTCAGGCTATAATGCCGGTATGATTGACGGAATAATCGGGCCTAAAACCCGGCAATCGATTATTGGGGCCTACAATGAAGCAGGTCTGGAATTCGATAATATAATTGACGAAGAAGATATCTTTCAACTGCGCCAAATATATCTTGATAAAAGCCGACAATCGTGGCTAATGGATCCTTTGCTTTCCAAAGTCATGGATGTGGCAGATGCAAGGCATTTTTTGGAAAGAACCGGGATCGGCGCAAATCCATTTGATATTCAAAAACTGGTGGGCGCTGCGCGCGCTGATGCTGTCCATGCGCTTCTTAGCCAAATGGATGGCACTGTTCAAAGCCCTTTGCCTAACTTTGTTTTTGACTCTGGTACCGAATACTGGATTCGCTGGGATTATGACGAACCCGGAAGGCAATCGTTTCGCGTCGCCCGAGACAGAGAAATTGCAGAGTTCCGCACATGGTGGATTCGCGAGATGATCGAGACCACCAAACCACAAAATGAGAGGCTTTTATTGTTTTGGACGGATCACTTTCCGGTTGAATACTCGGCGATAGATGAAGAGGCTTTGTCCATTGCCAAACAACATCTGATGTTTCGACAGCATGGGTTTGGAAATTTCAAAACATTGATCAAAGCGATACTTCGTGACCCCGCCATGCTCAATTATTTGAATGGTGAAAATAACAATAAAAAAGCTCCAAATGAAAATCTTGCGCGTGAATTAATGGAGCTCTTCGTTTTAGGTGAGGGCACGTATGATGAAACTACAGTTAAAGAAGCGGCGCGCGCTTTAACCGGTAAAAGAATCAACCGTATGAAAGGCTTCGAATATCACCTTCATCCACGTCGACATGACCAGACCACCAAAACACTTTTTGGAAAAACGGGACATTTTGACGGCGATGATTTGATTGATATATTATTTGCACATCCTACTGTCGGCCATTTTATCACCGAAAAGCTTTGGTCCTATTATGTTTCGGAGACCGAGCAAAACCAATCTGAGATTGACCATATTTCGAAAGCCTTTCAAAATTCAAACTTTGAAATTCCAGTGCTTTTAGCCGAATTGTTTTCCTCACCGTCCTTTTGGGCTGATCAATCAAGAGCCACAATTGTAAAGTCACCGGTCGATTTGGTTATTGGAACCATTCGCTCTACTGGCTATCTACCCGTTGATTGGCAAAGTAGTGGCAGTGCCATGGCCAATCTAGGTCAGAATCTCTTTGAACCGCCAAATATCGCTGGCTGGTCAAGAGGAGCAGGATGGGTTACCCCGGCCAATTTACTGAATAGAACAAAATTCGTAACTGAATTTTTTGCAAATGAAGGCTCAAGCCTTGCTGATCTGGCAACAGATAGCCCTGAAATGATGTTAAACAGACCAGATAAAATTATTGTGCGCTATGGGGCAGAGAACTTTGAAGGCCCGCCTAAATTCAAAGTAAAATTGTTGAAGAAGAAAGAGGGAAAAAGTTATGCGGTCAATGTTTGGCGATCAAAAACGATCACAGCAAAAGGCGGGCATGATACGGGACTGTTTGGCCGCGTTGAAAGAAGTCAAATCCCTTGGATGATTACGGATTTAGATTATGACCCTGGCACTAGTTTCGATACTGTAGCGATTGAGTTTATGAATGATCATTGTTGTGGGCCTGGAGGATCAGATGCAGGTGACCGGAACCTATTCATCGAGTGGGTAAAGGTTGGCAATAAATTATTTTTAGCACAAGACGGGGAACAGATATCTGGATGTAAAAACGGCAACCGAAATCCGGGGCATTTGCATTGCTCAGGCATTGTGAAAATGAGCCAAGGCGAAAATATTACCCAAGAAAAAACGCCGCCTGACTATCAAGAAAACCAGTTGGTGGTCGAGCGTGCCGCCTTTTTCCATGGAAAAGAATATGACCCCCAAAAAAATTGGAACGAGATCAGCTTGGGGCTGTTGAATGTTAATTTCAATTATCATTTTCAATCCGGAATGCGGGTGAATTTAATCGTGGAAGAAAATAATGAAATTTTCCTAGAAATTAACGATTTAGAATGCTCTGATACTTGCTTGCAGGGAAAATGGCCTAAATCTGCGCGCAAAGGGCACTCGGGTAAAAAGTTCATTCGAATTTCCTTGGGGCCGCGCGAACCTAGGCAAACCCGCCAAAACTTTGAACAGCTCAGCCAAGAGGATAAGCTCTTTGTCTCTGCTCTTTGGCAAGCCATGCCAGACTTACTTGTTGCAATGCAGGCAGGGCGCAATTTTAATCGAAGAAATGGAACAGAAGTCTTGGCAAGTTGGAGCAAAAAATTTGATCACATGGAGCGCCGGTTGCGGAATTCTCGATATGTAATCCGTTATCCGGTTCCAAAGGTAAGGATCGCAAAAGACACCCGTAAAAAGGCTGATGGAATGATGGCAATGGCGATGTCGGCAATAAAAATTACCCCACCGGTGCCAGCTTCGCACATCTTTGTTGAAACAAACATAGACTGGGAACAGATGCTAGGTGAAATGTTTTTAGGCGATGAGATTGCAAACGCAATTTTAGCGCTGCCACCAATATCCGTTTCAAAACAGGCTTCTCCCACGGATTTCATCGCAGATCCTGTGTATCATTTAAAGTGAGGGCAATATGAATAGACGCTTTATTTTGAATTCCTTACTGTCTGGGCTTATTTTACCGCTCGTGCCGTCAAAATTAGCATCAGCAGCTGCAAAGACAGGGCGCCGGATTGTTTTGATAGAACTGTCAGGTGCAAATGATGGGCTTAATACGGTTATTCCTTTTGCCAATGACCGATATTTTGAACTTCGACCAAATTTGGCAATCGAAACAAAAAATCGCTTTAGTATTTCGAATTCTCTAGCGTTTCATAGCGCATTAACAGACCTTGGAGATATTTGGGAACGCGGCCAATTGGCCGTTATTCAGGGCCTCGGGTATCCAGGTGCCAATCGGTCACATTTCAAATCTATTGCCCTATGGGAAACAGGGGGAGATGGCTCAGGCTCTGGTAAAACGGGTTGGCTTACCGAAGATATTGAAGGCTTGGGAGCCACTCACGATTTTGATGCGCATGGTATTAGTTTGGATGGCGGGATGGGCGTCTTTACTTCAAAAAACGGTGTATGGTTATCAATGACGTCTGCAGAGCAGTTCAAGCGCCTAAGCAAAACGACACTGACAGCTAAGTCATCATCTCAAAATCCGGCTCTTGAAATGCTTTTAACGCGTGCTGCAGCATTAAATTCGTCAATGGAAAGCATTACAAACAAACTTAGCGGCTCGCGAAGCCGTCATTTCAAAATTCGTGCCGGCGATTTGGGGCGTCAGCTCTCTCTTGCATCCACTCTCATCGCTGCAGGCATTGATAGCCCGGTTCTCAAGGTAAAAATTGACGGCTTCGATACCCACGAAGATCAACCATGGAGACATCAGCGTCTTTTGGAAAACCTTGGGCGCGCTGTGTCAGGCTTTGCGCAACAAATGCGGAAAATTGGTCAATGGGACAATACTTTGGTTTTGACATATTCCGAGTTTGGTAGACGCGCCGTTGAAAATTCAACGAGCGGCACTGATCATGGCACTGCAGCTCCGCATTTTTTAGCAGGCGGGAGCATCAATGGCGGCATTTATGGCAGGCATCCAAGCCTTTCCCGGCTCGTTGATGGCGATATGCAGTTCACAATGGATTATAGATCAGTTTATGACTGGATCCTGTCGCAATGGTTTGAAATCGAAAATAACAGGTTTAAAGAGTATCGGGGAGCTGAATTGAATTCTCTAACATCGTAAATATACCGCATAATATTTTTGGAAATTAGCGAAGTTTTAAAAAGAAAAGGGGCGCCAAAAGACGCCCCCAGTACCTAAGTCATGGATTAAATTGCCACCAAAATTCTGGATTCAGTCAATGTTCCAAGCTCATTGGCCTTTGAAACCAGATCTGTGAATTCTTCATTTTCAACCATCTGATCAACACTTGTGCCCCAATGTTCCATCGAGTTGAAGCGGTAGACCACGCCCATCATTTCATGATCATCCGCAAACGCCGGTACAGCCACGCCAATGGGGACATCTACAGTTTGCATCAGCGCATCAAGTTTAGGCGCTAGGTCCATAACAGCGCCAATATTATTGCGCGGCATATGATACAAACGCTGGACCAATACGGGCCGAGGCGGCGTAGTTGGCGCGCCATAAATCATGCGATAGATATTTGGGCCCCTTATATCGCCGGCTGGGTTCGCGCCTCTCTCTCTGAACAATGCTTGAAATTCAGGATCAGCATTAAAGCTCTGGAATGCACGAGCGCCTTCTTCAAACGATCCATACATGCTTTGAAGATTATAATCTCCTGCACTGCCGCCTGCCGCAACTTTGAATATTCTCGTAAAGGCGCCATGGCGTGCCATAACTCCAGCGGCGCGGCGCAAGCGGCTTTCAGCAAGTTCTTCTTTTCCAATATCAGGTGTTACTTCACGTATTGCTATTACAGTCATTATTGCCCCCTTGGGATTAAATATATTATTCTTAGTGTTATAAATTTTGCAAAATTAATTTTTTTTTGTAAATAAATATATTAAAAACAATTAATTTTGCCTCTTAATTGAACTCAATAAATTAATTTTGCCTCTTAATTGAACTCAATATAAGAACATTAATTAGTTTTTATTGTTAAAATTTATAACTCATGTTTTTATTACCTCATTAATTTAACTTA
>CBFHXE010000017.1:9963-39698 GCA_965659715.1 uncultured Paracoccaceae bacterium
GAGTTAATATGGGCTCTATTGAAGTAAAGAACTTCCAAAACGATGCAGACGAAGTCAGCACGCCGAACAATGCCTGTGTAGAAACGGTGAATGTTGGTGGCCAACGCGTGATGAGGTTAACTGTTCAACCCGGCTGGAAATGGTCCCAAGATATCAAGCCTGTTGTCGGAACCGACAGCTGTCAGGCAAAACACCTTGGCGTCATTGTTGAAGGCAGCATCACTTGCCGCCATAATGATGGAACCGAAGTAACATATTCTGCAGGAGATGCCTATGCGATCGAACCGGGACATGACGCCTGGGTTGAGGGCGACTCTGCGGCTGTGGCCTATGAGTTCCATGGCGCTTGGGGGGATAATCACTAAACGAAATTTCCCATTCGAAAATATTGGCGAATAGGTCAGAAATTGATCTTTTTGGCTATATTCTTGGTTTTTTAAGGCGCGAACCCATACCAAAATCTCAATTTGATACTTAAACATGGATTAATTAATATAACATTCCACCGAATATTTACCGCGATGTGAGATCCAAAGGCCAAATGCCCGATCGCGGGCCTCACTTTGATATTATCCTGTTTTAAGCTGACTCCGTGAAATTTAAATCTTAGACTTTTTGAAGCTATCAGTTCAAAATTTTGATATGGCTGTTGGGATTGAATTTGTAAACTGTATGTATCATCCTGAAGAGAGTAGTCCTTGATAATCAGCAGATCGGAGCAAAACGTTTAAGGGCTCTTTCACTGAAAGCGAGAGGCAAAAATGGCCAAAACAAATAAAATTACAGAACATCCTGACATGGCAATCGAGATGCCGGATGGATGCCGGTTATCCGCCCGCGTCTGGATGCCTGCCAATGCTATAGACTCGCCCGTTCCTGCCATTTTGGAATTTCTTCCTTATCGCAAACGCGATGGAACAACTGCACGCGATTGCCTGACACATCCTTATTTTGCAAAAAATGGGTATGCCTGCATTCGAGTGGATATGCGCGGCAATGGCGATAGCCAAGGCATCATGGAGGATGAATATACCGATCAAGAACTGAGCGATGCTGAGGCAACCATCGCCTGGCTCGCACAGCAACCTTGGTGCAGTGGCAGCGTTGGCATGATGGGGATCAGTTGGGGCGGGTTTAATTCCCTACAAGTGGCTGCGCGTCAGCCATCGGCTTTAAAGGCTATTATTACGCTGTGTTCGACAGTCGACAGATATGCGGATGACATTCATTTCAAGGGCGGATGCCTGTTAAATGAAAATCTTGGCTGGGGATCGACCATGTGGGCCTATTCATCCCGTGCGCCAGACCCTGCTTTGGTAGGGGATGCGTGGCGCGATATGTGGCTGGCGCGGCTTGAGGCAGAGCCATTTTTACCAGTGGTCTGGCTTTCCCATCAGAACCGAGATGCCTATTGGAAGCATGGCTCAATCTGCGAGGATTATTCCGCGATCAAGGCGGCCACATTGGCCGTTGGCGGTTGGGGGGATGGTTACAAAAATACAGTCTCCCATTTGGTCGAAAACCTATCTGCACCTGTGAAAGGGATTATCGGGCCTTGGGTGCATAAATATCCGCATTTCGCCGTGCCAGAGCCGCGCATTGGGTTTTTACAAGAAGCGCTGCGTTGGTGGGACCATTGGCTGAAAGGAAAAGATACTGGGGTCGACAAAGACCCTGATTATACAGCCTATCTCATGGACGGCGTGCGGCCAAAGACTTGGTATGAGCAGCGAACGGGTCATTGGATTGCCCCAAAGAGCTGGCCGGATGAACTTTGCCATGATCATTGGCATCTACAGCCCGGGGGCATTCTTGCAGGGCAGGCAGCAGATTTAAGCGAGCTTGTTGCATCGCCGCAAACCTGCGGTGCAGCTGCAGGTGAATATTGCGCTATTTGGCTTGGTCCCGAAATGCCGGGGGATCAGCGCAGCGACGATGCGATGTCTGCCTGTTATACATCTGCTCCGCTGATACAGGACTTGGACATTGTGGGCGCCGCTAAAGTCACTCTTAAACTGAGCGCAAATAAACCAGCTGCGCAGATTGCCGTGCGTTTGAATCACGTACATCCGGACGGGGCATCAACGCGAATTACCTATGGGGTGCTGAATTTATGTCACCGCAACGGCCATGATACCGCCGTCCCTTTGGTGCCGGGTGAAACGTTTGAAATTTCCCTAAATCTTGATCAAACGGCATATCGCGTTCCAAAGGATCATTCAATTCGGGTTGCAATTTCATCCAATTACTGGCCGTTACTCTGGCCAGTCCCTGAGCCTGCTGAACTGCACTTACAGGCAGGCGTGATTGATATTCCCAATCGGCCAAGCGGGACCGATGATGAAAGGAACTTCCCAAAACCCGAAACAGACGCACCATGGGACATTGAAACCATCCGCGAGCCTAACCATCAAAGGCGCCATACCAAAGACATGGTGAACGGATCAGAAACGCTTGAGATTATTGATGATTTTGGATCTGTAAAGGACTTGGACCATGGCTTGGTCAACGGGGGGGTGGCCCGGGAATGGTGGACCATTCACCCTGATGATCCGCTTTGTGCAAACGGCCAAACGCACTGGACCTGTGAAAATAGCCGTGGTGATTGGTCTGTTCGCACTGAAACATATGCTAAAATGGTTTCCGGTGCCGAGTATTTTCACATTACAGCACGCCTAGAGGCTTATGAAAACGAGGCTTTGATCTTCGAAAAGGATATCTCGCAAAGGATTAAAAGGGACCTTAGATAATCGCTTAACCTTTCAAATCGGCGCGTTTGGCATTTAGGTTTGTTAGCCAATCTGGATCCATTTCGGGCACGGAAGACAGCAATAACTCAGTATAATCGGGATGTGGCGGTTGAAAGACTTCGGTTTTTCGGCCCTGTTCAACGACTTTTCCTTCGTTCATGACCACGACCTGATCCGAAATGGCTTTAACTGTGGAAATATCATGCGTGATAAACAGATAGGTTAGTCCCAATTCCTTTTGCAGACGCAGCAGCAGCTTTAGAATGCCTTCCTGAACGATCTGGTCAAGGGCCGAGGTAACTTCGTCGCAAATCACAAAATCTGGATTGGCGGCCAAAGCCCGGGCGATACAAATGCGCTGTTTCTGACCCCCTGACAATTCGCTTGGAAGACGCTCTAGAAAGCGGCCGTCCAGTTCAATCATCTCAAGCAACTCAGTGATACGGTCATTTTTGGCTTTGCCGCGCAGATCAAGATAGAATTCCAGCGGCCTGCCTATAATATCGCGCACTGTTTGACGGGGGTTCATCGCCGTGTCCGCCATTTGATAAATCATTTGAATACGGCGCTTTTGGTCTTTGCTGCGATCTGCCAATGCCGGTGGCAATTCGGTGCCGTCAAAATGAACACTGCCGGCGGTTTGCGGCAGTAGGCCGGTGATCACCCGCGCCGTTGTCGATTTTCCCGAACCAGACTCGCCAACCACTGCGACAGTTGATCCTTTGGGAACTTCGATATCGACGTCGAACAAAACCTTTGACGCGCCATAGGCGGCATCAATGCCTTTTAAGGACAAGACGCTCTGACCTATTTCTTGCTCTTGCTTTTCTAACGCACGCACTGACCAAAGCGATTTGGTATAGCTTTCTTTTGGCGTACTTAACATCTCACGGGTCGGGGCTTCTTCCACCTCATAGCCGTAGCGCAGAACTTTTATAAAATCTGACATCTGGGCTACCACAGCGAGATCATGGGTGATGTAAATCGCAGCCGTATTAAACTCTTCAACAATTTTGCGCATTGAAGACAACACTTCCACCTGCGTAGTCACATCAAGCGCGGTGGTGGGCTCATCAAAAACAATTAAATCTGGTCGCGGAGACATCGCCATGGCCGTCATGACCCGCTGCAATTGTCCGCCAGATACCTGATGGGGGTAGCGGTCACCAATATGCTCAGGATCGGGTAAATTCAACGCGTCATAAAGGACACAGGCATCACTGTAGGCTTCACTGCGTTCTTTAAGCCCAGAGCGAATTGTCGAAGCCGTGGTTTGCACAATAAGCCGATGAGCAGGGTTGAATGAAGCTGCAGCCGACTGGGCAACATAAGTCATTCGATTGCCCCAGAATTTTCGCCGCTCAGCATCGCTTAACTTTGCCAAGTCCACACCGTCAAAGATAATTTCCCCGGCTGTTATCCGGCAACCTGGCTGGGTATAGCCCATAGCGGCAAGACCCAGAGTGGATTTTCCGGCACCAGATTCGCCAATAAGTCCCATGACCTCACCGCGCCGCAGTGTAAGGTCAACGCCATTGACGATTTCATGCCACTTTTCATCTGAAAACCCTTGGATTTTTAGGCCTTTGATATCAAGCAGGATATCGCCTTTTGGACTGCTTTTATTCATCGCGAATACCACTTGTTTTCTGTAGGAACCAATCCACAACAAAATTCACTGCCACTGTCAGCAGTGCAATCGCTGATGCGGGCAGCAGGGGGGTCAGACCGGCTTTTAGATCATATTGCGCAAATTGGATTAATGAGGCGTTTTCGCGGACCATTGATCCCCAATCCGCAGTCGGTGGTTGAATGCCAACACCCAAGAAAGACAGCGCTGCAATTGCAAGAAACACAAAGCAGAAACGCAGCCCAAACTCAGCAACCAGAGGGGGCATTATATTGGGCAGAATTTCGCGACGCATAATCCATCCTATGCCTTCGCCCCGTAAGCGTGCCGCTTCGACATAATCCATAACCACAACATTCATGGCCACTGCGCGTGTCAGGCGGAACACGCGTGTGCTATCCAGTACGGCAATTATTATAATAAGGTTAACCACAGTTGAGCCAAAAATTGAAAGCAGTACCAAAGCAAAAATCAGGCTGGGAATGGCCATAAGAACATCCACAGTACGGCTTAGAAATTGATCCAGATAGGATCGATTAATTGCCGCAGCCAGTCCCAAAGCACCGCCAATTAAAAATGCCAGAAAAGTGGTTGCAACCGCAATGCCAACAGTATTTCGCGCACCAAAAATCATCCGCGAAAATATGTCCCGTCCGATTTGATCCGTGCCAAAAATAAACTCGGAGCTCCAAGGCGCATAGGGTGCTGGAAATACCTCAGCTTCGCCATAGGGTGCAAAGAACGGCGCAAAGATTGCAACAATGGCATAAATAAGAATAACCGCCATCCCAAAGCGGGCGGTCATGGGTGATTTCTTTAAATCCAGCTTTATTCTTGTCCAAAGAGTACGGCGTTCTTGAAAAGCGCCGACTTCGCCAAGTGCAGAATAGGTTTCAGGTTCTTGTGTCATTTTGGGTGCAGAAGCCTCGGATTGGTTATGATGCCAATGATATCGGCCGTCAGATTAAGCAGGATATAGGTCATGGCAAAAATCAGGGCGCAGCCTTGAACGACCGGAATATCCCGACTGGTCACGGCATCCACCATCAGCTGACCGACGCCCGGATAGACAAATACCACTTCCACGACCACAACCCCAACCACCAGATATGCAAGATTAAAGGCGATCACAGTGGCAATCGGTGCCCAGGCATTGGGCAGTGCATGTTTGATGATGATTTCTGTTTGGGATGCGCCAGACAGACGCGCCATTTGGATATAGGGGCTGGCAAGCAAATTTATAATGGCGGCCCGGGTCATCCGCATCATATGTGCAACAATCACAAGCGTGAGCGTCATAGCGGGCAGGGCGGCTTTAAACATTCGCTCTGCCAAGGGTGTCGCGGCATCTACATTTGCCAACGATGGAAACACCGGCCAGAGCGAAGCCAGCAGCAAAATAAGAATATAGGCGACGAAAAACTCAGGAAAAGAAATGGTGGTTAACGTGGCCGTATTTATGGTGCGATCATAGATCGAGTTGCGATAGAGCGCGCTGGATATACCAAGCGCAAGGGAAATGGGGACCGCTATAATCGCTGTCATAGAGGCCAAAAACAAAGTGTTCCACAATCGTGGAGCGATAAGATCTACCACGGGGCGGGACCGGTCTATCCCAGACGCATTCCGGCCAGAGAATGAGGTGCCTAGATCACCTTGGACAACATTGCCGATCCATTGCGCGTATCGCATGTAAGCGGGTTCATCCAGCCCAAGTTCGCGGCGAAATGCAGCTACAGTTTCTTTGGTGGCAGCCTGTCCCAGTACGGCTTCGCCAAAGTCACCAGGTAACATTTCGATCGCCGAAAAAATAATGATTGAGACTATAAATAGTGTGGCAAGCCCCAAGCCTAAACGCTCAAGAACCGTTCTAAATACAGGATGCAAGGGAAATCACCGCTCTGTTAAATTAAGTTATTGTACAGGCCAACAGGGGTCGGCCTGTACAAATATTATTGCGAAGTTAGCCTTCGACCCACCAACGCTCGGCGGCTTTTCCGCCATCGAGATCCCAGTTGGCTGCCATTTCTTCTGGTTGGCCAATTCTTTTGTTCACGGCTGAGATATAGTTGGCAAACATTGGAACCAATGCGCCGCCATCATCATTAACCAGTGACTGGGCTTCGTAATACTGCTCGCGACGTTTTGAGGTGTCGAGCTCTTTACGGGCTGCTTGAACCAACTCATTAAACCGAGCAGATGAATCAGTGCCCTTCCAGGCTGTATCATTCCATTCGGTGTCGTTGGTATAAGCTGCTGAGAACATCCAGTCTTCGGTCGGACGGCCGCCCCAATAGCAAGCGCACCAGCCTTTTTTGTTCCACACGTTTGACCAGTACCCATCAGATGGCTCACGTACCACTTCCACGTTGATACCCGCCTCAGCTGCTGAGTTCGCAATCAACTGGGCCGCATCAACTGCGCCTGCGAATGCTGCATCAGCTGCAGACAGCTGAATCGCGCCCGAGTGGCCAGATTTCTTGTAGTGGAAGGCCGCTTTGTCCGCGTCAAACTCCCGTTGTGGTAGGTCACCATTATGATAGGGGTTCGCAGTCGAGATCGGATGGTCATTGCCTAATGCACCATGTCCGAGAAGGATTTTGTCAACCAATTCCTGACGTTTGACAGAATACTTCATCGCCATACGCAGATCATAGTTGTCGAATGGAGCAACATCCAACCGCATTGGAAATGTATAGTGCAGTGTGCCGGTGTTTTCTTGAACATTAAGATTTGGCACGCGCTCCATCAGGTTAACTGTTTTTGGGTCAACCCTGTCGATGATATCTACGTCGCCGTTCATCGCAGCATTTTGCCGCGCTGTCACATCAATCAACGAAAGAATTTCGATTGAGTCTGCGTGGCCTGCGCCTTCTTTCCAATAATTTGGGAACCTAGTGAGCTTAGCAGTAACGCCGGGCTCAAAACTGTCCAGAACATATCCGCCAGTTCCGATCCCTGAACTCCAATCTATTGTGCCATCGCCATTGGATGGACGGATTGAGAAGTGGTAATCTGACACGATGAAAGGAAAGTCAGCATTGCCATCAGCCAGAGCAAACACAACGGTGTCGCCATCAATTGAAATTTCATTGACCGCGGTTAGCAAACCTTTGGCTGCGGATGTTGAATTTTCACCTCGGTGATGGTTGAAGCTGTCTACAACATCTTGCGGCGTAAGGGTCTTGCCATTGTGGAACTCTACGCCAGAGCGGATCTTAAACCGCCAAGTGGCAGCATCGGCCGAGGCTTCATAGCTTTCAGCAAGTTCAGGGCGAAGTTGTCCGTTTGGACCCACTTCAGTAAGGTGGTTTGAGAAAGTATATCCGACAATGTTACTCCAACCATTTTCGAAAGTGGCTGGATCCAGTGTGTCTGTTGTTGAACCGTGGCCCATGCCGAACCGCATTAATCCGCCTTTTTTTGGCGTTGCGGCAAAAGCTTGTGTCGCAAGACCTAAGGCTGCTGGTACAGCAACACCGGCCGCCAGTGCAGATGTCATAAACTGCCGCCGGTCGATAAGACCTCGCATGAGCAAGGATTGTTGCTGCTTTACAAATTTATCAGTCATGTTTTCCCCCTGATTGGAAATTTGATTTTGTGTAACCCAATAGAGATTGTGGGCGCACTAATATCAAGACAAAATTTGGAAATAAGCTAAAAAAGAATAAGTGAATCAACTTTTTTTGAAATTATATTTGGACAAATAACTGAAATATCTTGGCAGGTGACAGTCTGTATTTGATTTCTATATATTTCGCTCAGGCTTATTCTGACATTAAGTGGCGCAAAACTATCAAGGTGATAAAGCCTCCAGGATCGCTTTAAGGGGTTTTTTCAGTTTGAACAATGAAATCAAGAGACGACCAAAGCTTGACTGCAATCCACCTTTGATTGATATCTTTGCAATTTCGTATAATGCTGTTGTACCAAAAGACCAAAGCTTCGATAGAATGGACTGATCCAGAGCGATAAAAAAGAAAATTGTTTAGGGTTATGTCCAAGGTTCACTTGCCGATGAGAGAAGTAACATGAGCAAAATAGTAACTGAAAAAATAGCACGTTATATCAAGCTTTTAAGGGATATTTTGGGCTTCAGCTGCATTTGCGCCGCATCGATCTTTTTAATGGTGGGCATTCAAGCCTTAGCTGACGACTGTTTAAGCTGTAACTTTGACGGTCAAAACCTAGGCTTTGCGGATTTTTCAAACAGTGATCTTTCCGGCTCTTCCTTTCGCAATGCCTATCTGGTGGGTGCCGATTTCACCAATGCGGTTCTGAACGGATCTGATTTCTCAGACGCGATTGCAAATTCAGCAGTTTTCAAAGACGCGCTTCTTAAAAATACTATCTTTATGGCAACTGAACTTGAGCTGGCTGATTTTGAAGATGCACATATTTTGGGTGCCAATTTTACAAAGGCGTATCTGGTGCATTCAAGACTGAATGAAAAAAGTGCTAATAATGCTATTTTCTGTATGACGGTTATGTTTGATGCCACTGAAAACAACCGAGATTGTTAAATCTACATTTTCGAGGGGTTGAAAAAATTCTCAGATGGCGCAAGTTTCAATTTTTGGCTCCAATGCTGCAATTGCGCCGCGCAATTTGGCAAGACCCTTTAGGCACCCAATTGCAGGGTAGACGGTTGCGCCAAGTGGCTTAAATCCCCTTAGCTATTTTGATCCATTAGCCCAAAACGTCAAGTACACTCTCTGCAATCATAGTGCTTACGCGTATATTCGACTCTTCAGTCACGCCGGCAATATGCGGGGTAAGGATCAAGTTCTTGAGACCATGGAACTTTTCTGCACTTTCTTTGCTGAGCGGTTCGGTTTCAAAAACATCCAGCGCTGCGCCAGCGATTTGCCCATTTTCCAAACTGGTGGCCAGCGCGGCTTCGTCCACAACGCCCCCACGCGCCGCATTGATTAAAACAGCTTCAGATTTCATCTCGGATAGACGCGCTTGGTTGATTAAATGATGAGTGTTGTTGTTTAAGGGAACATGAAGGCTAACCACATCTGATTTTTGCAAAACCTGGTCCAGAGACTTGCGTGACGCTGTTTTCCAGACAGGATCATCTTCTTTAAGAAAAGGGTCATAGGCACAGATACCCATTCCAAGCGCTGCGGCGCGCTTTGCCGTTTCGCGGGCAATGGCCCCATATCCAATGAGCCCCAAGGTTTTTCCAGAAACTTCTCTCCCTGCGCAGGCCATGCGCGGCCATGATCCTGCCAGCATATCAGCCTTAGCTTGATAGGCATTACGCAATAAAACCAACGCATTGGTGACCACATATTCAGCAACACTTAAATTGTTTGCACCAGTGGCAGGGATGACTTTAACGTCGAGATTTTTACACGCGTCCAAATCAATGTTGTCTAACCCAACCCCAAGCCGTCCAACGCATTTCAAATCGGGCGCTGCGAGCATCAGATCTTTGGTTACTTGTGTTCTGTTGCGTACAATAAGCGCCTGTGCGCCTCCCATCAGGGCCGGAATTTGATCTTGGCTATCCGCCAGTTCTGGTGCGTAGGTGGTCGGATGGGCTGAAGATAACCTATCTACTGCTGCGGCGTCCATAAATTCGGTGATTAAAATCATGTGTTGAGCCCCGCAATACAAGTGTATTTCAGTTCCAGATAATCATCCAGACCCTGACTGCCGCCCTCATTGCCCAAGCCGCTTTCCTTCATGCCACCAAAAGGGGCCTCGACCGTTGTGATTAATCCCGAGTTAATGCCGATTAGCCCATACTCAAGGCTCTCGTTAATGCGGAAAATACGTCCCACATCTCGGGTATAGGCATAGGCGGCGAGGCCATATTCGGTGGCGTTTGCAGCAGCGATTGCCTGATCCTCTGTGTCGAACTTGAAAACCGCAGAAAGGGGCCCGAAAATTTCCTCGGTTGCAAAATTCATCTCAGCGGTGGCTTGGGTAATCACTGTTGGTTCAAAGAACGTACCGCCAAGCGCGTGCCTGCGTCCGCCTTCAACAACTTTTCCGCCTTTTGCGGTCGCGTCACTGATCAGGGCCTCGACTTTCTCAACAGCGTCTTGATCAATAAGCGGGCCCTGGGTGATACCATTGGCGGCACCATCGCCCACCTGCAATGCGCGTGTTGCTTCGGTTAATTTTTCAACAAAAGCGTCATGAATTCCGGCTTGAACGTAAAACCGGTTGGTACAAACGCAGGTCTGTCCCATATTTCGATATTTTGATACCATCGCGCCTTCAATTGCGGCGTCAATATCTGCATCATCAAACACCAAGAACGGGGCGTTGCCGCCCAATTCCATTGAGACTTTCTTGACGGTATCTGCCGATTGCCGGATCAAAGTTTTGCCTACTTCGGTTGATCCGGTAAAGGTCACTTTTCGAACTTCGGGGCTGGCCATAATGGCGCCCCCGATTTCTCGCGACGATCCGGTCAGAACATTAATCACACCATCGGGATACCCGACATCTGCCGCAAGCTTGGCCCATACCAGACCTGAATATGGGGTGGCTGTTGCAGGCTTTGCCACAACTGTACATCCTGCAGCGAGCGCCGGGCCAAGCTTTCTGGCAAGCATCGAAGACGGAAAGTTCCATGGTGTTATGGCTCCGACAACCCCCACTGGGTGGCGCGTGACAAGCAAGCGCCGGTCGCTCATCGGGGCGGGAACAATTTCCCCCTTTGAACGCCGAATTTCTTCTGCAAACCAGCGAATATAGGCCGCCCCGATGGCAATTTCGCCGCGCGCTTCGGCCAAGGGTTTGCCTTGTTCGGCGGTTAGCAATTGTGCGAGCGGTTCTTGATGATCCATCAAGGCATCGTGCAAATCTTGTAATAATTTTACGCGAAACGACAGATCAGTGCGAGAATAGCTTTTGAATGCTTCGGATGCGGCCATAATCGCGCGGTTTGTTTCTGCGCTACCGCAGTTTGGAACCGTGCCAATGACTTTGCCTGTGGCAGGGTTCGCGACATTGATAACTTTGCCGCTGTCTGCGCCGACCCAAGCTCCATTGATGAAATTGGCTTGGCACATCATGGATGAAAAATCGGTCATGTTTGATCCTTATTGAATATATATTGGGTATGTTGTTGATAGGTGTCGCCAGGGGACAGAACCGCTTGCGGAAAATGTGCATGGTGGTTGGCATCGGGCCAAACTTGGGGCTCAAGTGCTATTCCCGCGTGCGGCAGCATTTCTCTGCCATCCAAGCCTGAAACGGGTATGTTTACTTTTGCGCCGTCATAAACTTGCAGACCGGGTTCAGTGCTTAGGATATCCATGTTCACGCCGCTTTTTAGGCTTTGTAAGCAGGAAATTTTGCGCAGCGCACCCCGCTCTTGAGCCACACAAAAATTATGGTCAAGAATTTGGCCAGCGGCTGCCTCACCCACGGGTTTGGGCGTGCGAAAATCAAATGTGGTTTGGTCGACGTTGCGCAGTTCACCTGTCGGGATCAATTCATCATCCACCGGTGTAAAGTGCGGGGCATTCACCTGTAACAAATGCCCATTTATATCGCCTTTGCCGTCTAGATTGAAATAGCTGTGGTGGGCAAGATTACAGAGGGTTTGCTGATCACTTCTGGCCCAAAACCGAATGTCCAAGATCCCTTGTGACAGCAGCGTATAGGTGAGCTTTATGGTCATATTTCCCGGATAGCCCATGTCCCCATCCGGCAAATGGACTGACAATATGGCGCTTTCGTCGGTGAAGTTTTCAATGTCCCAAACGCTTTTTCCCATTCCGGATCGGCCGCCATGTAGGTGATGTCGTTCAAGGAAGTTTTGATCCAGCTGATAGGTTTTGCCAGACAGGGCCAAATGCCCATCACGTATCCTATTGGCGCAGCGCCCGGCATTGGCGCCAAAATAGGGGGAATGGGCCAGATAGTGGTCGAAATGCTCAAAGCCAAGCACCAAAGCTGGCGCGTGCCCTTCAAGCCGGAGGTCTTGAATGACGCCGCCATATGTTAGAACATTGGCCGATAATCCGCCACCTTTCAGCGCGATGCGATGAACGTCCGTCCCATCCGGCATTTTACCGAAAATTTCAACCGTCATGACCGGCCTCGTGTTGTGAAAGCTCTATCGCTTGACCTGTTCGTGCAGATGTTTCGGCCGCTTCGCCAACCAGAACAGACCAAAGCCCGTCTTCAAGGCTGACATCGGGGGTGCCGTGTCCGCTGTGAACCAGATCGCGGAACTTTTGATGCTGGAAAAAGCTTGATCCGTGGTGATCGCCCGCTTGAAGTATAGCCTCATCAACCTTGATTTCTTCTATTATTGTGCGTTTTCTGGCCCGGTCCGAGATGACAATTTCGGACGCCCGCTCTTCGCCATTGGGCGAAAATCGGGCAGGGCCGGGTACGCAGGCGTCAATTCGCGCTTTATCGCCGGTGACAGAAATCACCTCTTGCCAGTAAGAGCCTTCGGCAAACATACATAAATCAAGCATACCTCTTGTGCCATTGGCAAAATCCACCGTGACAAAGGCGTTGTCGATGATATCCGGGGTCTGCCCCTCATAGCGTTCGCCAAGATGATTGACGTCAATATTCGCCGAGGCATAAACGCGGATAGGATCGCTTTTCAACGTTAGCCGCATCAAATCCCAAAAGTGACAGCACTTTTCCACCAATGTCCCACCGGTGCGGGCATTAAAGCGGTTCCAGTCGCCGATTTTTTCCAAAAACGGAAACCGGTGTTCCCGGATGGCCATCATTTTGGGCGATCCGACGCGCCTATTTTCCACTTCTGCAAGCAGCCGCTGCACAGGCGGCATATACCGGTATTCCATGGCCACCCAAATGGGGGCTGTTGCCCCTTTGGCTTTGGCAATTATGTCTCGGCAGTCTTGCGATGTGGTACAGAGTGGCTTTTCGCATAAAATTGGCTTTCCAGCGGCCAGAACATCTAACAGGATCGCATGATGCAGATCATTTGGCGCCGCGATGATATAGGCATCGCAAAGGTCGGCAGACAGCAGGGCTTTGTGGTCGCCAAAAGCCTGCGCGCTGCCGCCCGAGGTTTCAAAGGATCGCTGTTGCATGCCTTCATCGGGGTCCGAAATGGCAGTTACGGTGACGTCCTCAAGCAGTTTGAGATTGCGAATATGTTCTTGGCCCATCATTCCAGAGCCAATTAGTCCATAACGAAGTGGCATCTTATATCTCCAGTATCGGCAGCCCCATTGCGGCGGCTGCAGCGCGCAAGGCGGGTCTGTGCTCACCGTAGGCCAGTGCCATATGGTGCTCGAGCCCAGAATCCATCACATTGCCCAGCACTTCATCGGCAGGATTTTCAAACCTGACCACCCCTGATGTGCCGGTAAAGGCCATGGGCCGTTTTAGCATTTCACCCGCCGCAAGGATCATCTTGACTTGGTTGAAGGATTGAGAAATTCGCACAAAGGTCACAGCGCCCGGTTTTAAAGGGAATTCATAAAGCAGCGGCATCTTGCGGTTGGTATGAATGGTTGCGCTGGCGGCCACCTCGGGGTCACGCATGGAAATGGGCGCTTGACCGCAATGCCAGACAACGGCGCTATTGTCGTCATGGTCGATGTCTACAAGATCGGTCAGAAAGACGGCCTCGCCGCTGGCCTCTTGTAAAACAAGCTGGGTGAGGGCGCCATAGACATCGGCTTCGCAGGCACAGGGTACACCGGCCTCGCCCATCATTCCGGCGGGCCCGCAAACTGCACCGCCATATTCTGTGAATGTCTCAGGCCAGCAGCGGATCGCAAAAGCATCATAGAGGCCGTTACTGCGCAACTGATCCAATCCGGCTTTCAGCCGCAGGGATTTATCCAACTGATCTTGATCAACATCGTCTAGATCACTCATTGAAGCCTGGGCAATATCCCGCGCAGCTATGGTTTCATCGGCGCTGGCCGCTGCGGCGGTGCTAAAAAGATCATCTAGCTTTAGCGCATCTACCGTTACGCCGGATAAATTTGAAAGCTCTACTGGCGAATAAGCGCAGGTATCAAAGCCGTCAGGGTGTGCACCGATTTTGGCAATGCGCCGCGAAGCTATATTTTTGGCAATGTTTTGACCTTGCCCAGAGGCATATGCATCAGAGGTTTTCGCGTGCAAATGGCCAGCGCGCCGATTGCCATTAAACAAAGCCTCCAGTTGGGCATCAATCCCATCGCTCGGATCATCATAAAGCCATGAAAATTCGCGGTCTCGCAGCGACAGGGCATGACTGGCAAGATTAAGGCCGCAAAATGAGTTTAGGCGCAGCCGGCCTCCGGCGCGCGGCTCTTTTATTGCCCAGATCGAAAGGCTTTCTTGAAAGGCAGTTGCAGCCTGTACGGTCAGGGCTGCATCAGTAAAGGTGACCTGCAAAAGCATCAAATGGTCAATCCCTTCTGATTTCAGTTCCTCCATGGCGGCAGTGGTAGTTTCTGCGTCAAACAGTAAACTGCGAGGCCCTAAAATTTGATGCGATGAGCGATCAAGGGCGGCAAGCATAAACTGCAGTTTTTCTTCGGCCAGAGCCACATCAAAGGTTGCCCGAGCCAGTGGAAGGATCCCAACTTTCATGCTGCCCCTCTAAATTGACGCATATTGATGCCGAAAACCGGCATCCGCGGGTGTAAACTTTGCCCCAGTATCGCCGAAACAGGGATGTTTTGACCAGTCCTGCGCCATCGTGGTGGCAAGATCCGATATTTGCTTTAGGTACTCCACGGCGCCGCCTTCTAAATCAGTTTGGATTTGCGCCCAGTCAGGATAGGCGCCAAAAGCGTCCAGCCAAATCGCACGGCCAGCCAGAAAACCCGATGCACCTGCGTTAAATGCGTGCTTTAGCACATTGCGGAATTCTGGCTTTCCTGCGCCTGCCGACAGCATGACCCAAGGCCGTCCGGCCAGTTGGCCCATTTCGTCAAATACCGCTTGCACCTTGGCAGAGCCATCAGCCTCTGATGCGTTCACCGGGCTTTCAAGTTTGAAGACATCAACGCAGTAATCCGGCTTTGCAAACTCTTCGACCGAAGCCAAAACATCATCGGCCTTTTTACCCTGCATTTCGATATATTCTTTAGTCTGATGCGCGTCGCTGGCCAGCGGATAGACCAGCAGTTCAAACAAAAATGGTATATCATGACGCGCGCAGTCTTCGCCAATTTTTTTGACGTAATCTTGCTGCGCAGACAGCACGTCCGCGCCGGCATCTGGGCGATACCATGCCAGAACTTTCACCGCATCGCCGCCCATACGTTTGATCTTGGCCACGGACCAGTCATCAATGCTTGACGACAGCCGCCCGTCATCCGTTTCTTTGAAAACCGAATCTTCCAGCGTAACGATGAGACCCTTGGTCGGAGAAAAGTGATCCAAGCTATCTGGAATGGCAAAATGGGGATCAAGAAGCATCGCACTGCTTTCGCCCTGAAGTGTTTTCACCAAGAGGCTTTTAAAGCGGGCAACCTCCTGCCATGGGGCTTCTTGTACGCCAAGAGTCTTGGCAATAGGGTTTTTGATCGGCGGGCGTTGATCAACGGCAGTCATCTTGAAAATGCCGTTTTCGTCGGCCATCCGACGTAGGCCCCATAACTTGCCGGGCGTCAATTGCATGGTTTATTCTCCTTCATAAAAGTCTCGGTCATCTGGCGGTCGGGGCAACCCTTTCGACCACCAAACTGCATACATTTCAAAGCCGCAGCGGCGTTTGCAAATTCGATTGCTTTTGGCGCATCCATTCCTTCGCCAAGCGCAAGCGTAAATGCGCCGTGCCAAATATCGCCCGCGCCCAAGGTGTCTGTTATGGGCACTTTAAAGGCGGGAATATGGGCGATTTGGCCGTTTTCAGTATAAAAAACACCGGCCTGTCCATCTGTCACGCAGGCCCAGCTTTCCAGCTTGGATGTCACCTCAGTCAAGGCTTGCGGCAAAGTTTTCGCATCACTTAGGGACAGGAGCCCCTGACGTGAAAAGGCGATATGGGAAGCGGCGTTCAAAAGGTTCATTTTGATGGGGGCCTCTGCATCAAGCACGCCCGGGATTGAAAGCGATTTGGCGCGCGTGAGCGCTGCAAGGGCACCTTCGTTCCAGCGCGTGTCGACCAGAACTGCGTCGGCTGTAAAGTCTTGTGCGGACGACGCACCATCAGAGGCCAAACCGTCGCCTCGGAAGTTCATGATTTGGCGTTCTCCGCTGCGGTCAACAAACACGGATGAAAAAGACGAGCGGCCATTTGCGGTGCGCTGAACAGACGCGGTTTTAACGCCTTCACGCTGTAGATCGGATATAATGAGATCGCCAAGCGCATCATCTCCGAGGCAGGCGGCAAGTGTCGCTTCGCCGCCCAACCGAGCGATGGCGACAGCCGCATTTGCAGCGCAGCCTCCGCCCACAATATGGGCGTCTGCGGCGCGATATTTTTCGGCCTTATCCGGCAATTGGTCGACGGAAAAAACAAAATCTACAACTGCCATGCCGGCCAAAAAAACCTGTGTCATTTGCCTTTTTGCAACCTCGTTTTTTGGACGGGGTTGCCTGCGATCTGCGCCTTTAGGCGGCCCTTGGTAAAGTGTGGAAATTGGGTTGTGATGTAGGGTGCATGAACGGGGATCAAAACCGATGCGGCGTGCTGTTTGGGCGCATTTGAGGTGTTCCAAACGCTCGCTTTTTGAACCCGGCGGGCCATAGGCTCTGCAACACAACGGTGCATGAAAACCTGCGATGATCGCCAGATTGAATATAAAAAACGCATGTTTTGATCAGTGATTCTTTGGGTTTGTGATGGCCTTTATCGGCCGTCTTGATTGTCCGAAGGCCATCGCATGCAATGGCCTTCGGGATGGTCACAAAGACTAGTTTATGTCTTTTGCTGTGCCAGCGTTGATCGATGCCTCTGCATCTGCAACTGCAGATGTCAAAGCGTCAAAGATTTTTGGTCCGCCACGAACATTGTCTTTAAACCAGTCATAAACTGGCGCGGCCGCTGCTTTGAACTCGGCTTTTTGATCTGGAGTAGGCACGTAAAGTGTACCGCCACCAGCAACAAAGTCAGAATACGCCTGAATGGACTTACGCTTTGGTGAAGCAAAAGTAGCTTGCTGCAATGCTGAGAAACCATCAACCACAACGCGCCGCATTCCTTCTGGCATGCCCATGAACTTTTCGTTGTTCATCCACCACAAGGCGCCCATGTAGGCATGGCCGTCAAGCGTGACATACTGCAGGCCTGCATCTGGGAATTTCATGCCCATGATGTCGGTGATGCCGTTTTTGGAGCCTTCAACAACACCGGTTTGGAATGATGTGAAGAGCTCAGGCCATGGAATAGGTGTAGGGGAAGCGCCAAGCGCACGAACCAGCTCTTGCGGCAGGTCCGCAACAACAGTCCGGATTTTCAGACCGGCAAGATCGCCTGGTGTTTTGACAACACGCTTAGTGTTGGCAAAGTTCCGCCATCCACCAGTGTTACCAATGGTCATCAAACGGATTGCCCCATTTGAATCTTCAAGCGCCATTTCGCGCATTGTGCGGGTGAAGTCCCCGGCCAAAACGGCTTCTGCAACGCGGTCATTTGCCATCAGATATGGAAGGTCAAGAACCTGCACGTACGGGAAGATACCTGAGGCACCGCCTGATGTTGAGATGTAGACATCGATGGAGCCATCGGCAACACCTTGCAAACATTCAGCACCTTTTGAGCAGAGCTGCGTGCCGATAAAGAGCTCAACGGCAATTGCGCCATTTGAAGCCGACTCGACAAAGTTCTTGAATACGATCAGACCATCATAGTCTTCATCGTTTTCATTTGAGTTTGCCGTTGCGCGGATTGTGTAATCTGCCGCAGCGGCCGCCATTGCGGAGCTGGCCACGAGCGTGGCTACCGCGAGCGTTTTAAGGGTTGATTTGATCATTTATTTCTCCTTGTTGATCAATTTTGGTCTGGTAGTTGCTAATTGACGAACCCGGTTAGTTTCGGGATCGCTAGGGAAATTGCCGGCACATAAGTGATCAATAGGATCACCAAAACTTCGACGGCAAGGAATGGCAGGATGGCGCGGGCAATGGTTTCCACACGCTCTCGTGAAACAGAAGAGGCGACAAACAGCACAAGCCCCATGGGCGGCGTTGCAAGTCCCACTGTAAGGTTCACCGACATGATGATCGCAAAGTGAACGGGATGCACACCCAAGTCTACAAAGATTGGCCCAAGAATTGGCCCAAGGATGATGATCGCCGGACCTGCATCTAAAAACATGCCAACGATAAACAGCAAGATATTAATCAAGAACAGCAAGATCAGTGGTTCGTCGCTTAGCCCAAGGATCAAGGCGGCCAGCTGTTCGGGCGCATGGCTGAGGCTCACCACTGTTTTAAAGGCAACAGCTGCGCCAACCAGCAGCAGGACTGTCGACGAAGCCAGAGCAGATTTTGTCAGAATGGCAGGAAGGTCGCGCAACTTTAGTGTTTTGAGCACAAAAAACGAAATCAGCAGGGCATAAGCGACAGCAATGGCCGAAGCTTCGGTCGGGGTAAACACCCCGATCAGAATGCCGCCAAGAATAATAATTGGCGTTTGAAGTGGGGCCACAGCCTTTTTGCAGATGATCCTGAAATCAGCCGAAACATTGTTCCGCATACGCAGGAGCACCACATGCGCAAGCGGCAAAAAGACGATGAACGGCACCCAATTGCTAATGGTAATCTGTGTTCCGGTGGTTGCAGCAATGATTGATTTAATCAAGGTGTAGAAAATTAAAAGCACGCCGGCAAAGTTTATCCGTAAAAGGAAAAATGATATGCGATCTTCCAGTGGCGTAATGGTCTGGTTTGAAGTCACAATCCGTTCGGCTTTCGGCAGGTCATAACGATCTGCCAACAAGCGCACAACAAGCATTAACCCCAGTCCAACAAGTACGCCGGGCACGATCCCTGCCAAAAACAATGCCGCGACGCTTTCGCCCATCACATAGGCGTAGATGATCATAATGCCAGACGGGGGAATAATCGGTCCAATCACCGAACTGGCAGCTGTCACCGCGGCGGCAAAGCGGCGCGAGTAGCCGTTTTTCTCCATCGCAGGGATCAGTGTCGACCCCAGCGCAGAAGTATCGGCAACAGCCGAACCGGAAAGGCCCGCAAAGAGCATTGAGGACAGGATGTTCACATGCGCAAGTCCGCCGCGAAGATGGCCCATAAGCGCTTGCGAAAATTCAACAAGCCGCATAGTGATGCCGCCTCGGTTCATCAATTCGCCTGCCAGCATGAAAAATGGCAGCGCCATGAGTGGGAAGCTGTCCATCCCGTTGTAAACATTGCGATACAGAAGGGCTATGTCCCGCTCTTGTCCATTGAGCCAAAGCAAAATGCCCGGCGCAAAAAGTAAGGCAAAAAATACCGGCAAACCGACCATCAAGAATAGTAGGAAAACGGGCAGAAAAAATACCAGCATCAATCGGCCCTTTGTAGGTCAGAGGGTGCATCCGTTGACGGCAGGATTGCTTCTGGTGAGATGAGACTGGCAGCAGTGCGCAGAATAAGCTCAACATTTACGGACAGTAAAAGGATCATTCCAAGCAGCAATGAGCCATACATGTACCGCAGTTTGACCTTCATGCTTTCAAATCCGATAAGATCAAATGGCAACTTGAGCGACGAAGAGTCAAAGTTTCCGCCAAAACCCATTGTATGGTTATAGCCATGTTGCAGAGCCATCGCCAAAACAGACAGCGACAACAAAAGCAGAACCAGCGTCAACAACAGGCCTGCCAATCTCGGCAGAGCGAGGGGCAGCATATCAATGGCAACGAACCCACCCCAACGAAATGCAGAAGGTGCAATAAGCCCCGTCATCCACAGCATTAAAAAGCGTGCGGCCTCGTCTGGCCAAGCCTGTGCGTTGTTGAAGACATAGCGAAACACAACTTGCAATAGGATAACCACAACCATCAGGCCTAGCGCCATCCATGCAATTTGGCGTCCGATCCCAAGGATTGCAGAATTCATCGCTGAGATCGCGCGCAGTACTGGCAGCATCAACTGATCCCCTCCTGATTGAAGCGTGCTCTTGAGCTGGCCCCAAGCTTGCGTTTAACTTTCGTTTTAATCGAATTACTGTCTCAAACGAATGTAGCAGTCAAGTCTTTTTAGGTCTTGCTTCATCGATTGCGGGCTTCGATCAGGCTGACCTCGTTGAGCTTGCAAAGTTTACGTAATTCTACCGGGCATCCGGTATCGGTTACCAAAGTCTGGACTTGGGACAAATGACCAATGCAAACCGGCCCGGCGCGATCAAATTTGGTGCTGTCAGAGGTCAAAATCACGTGCCGTGCATTTTCAATGATCGCCCGAGCCACCGAAGCCTCTCGTAAATCATAATCCAATAATGACCCATCGGTGGCAATTGCAGAGGCCCCTATAATCGCAATATCTGCGCGAAATTGTCGAACAAAATCAACGGTAGATTCTCCAAGGATAGCCCCATCTGAGCGCCGAACAACACCGCCAGGCACCATTACCTCTAACCCGCCAAAAGCCCTTAAATCATTGGCAATATTCACATTGTCTGTGACAACTTTTAAGCCGGTGTGGTGGCCAAGGCTGCGCGCGACGGCCGCTGTGGTCGTACCGGCGTTAATGATAATCGCAGCATTATTTGGGATCAATTTAGCCGCAGCTTTGCCAATTTTTTCTTTTTCGGGGCGTGAAATGCTCTCGCGAGCTTCAAAACCCGTATATTCAATTCCGGCCAGCAAAGAGGCTCCGCCGTGAAATCGCATCACTTTGCTTTCTTCAGAGAGCGCATTTAAATCTTTACGTATGGTTTGGGGGGTGGTGTTGAAAAATACAGCAAGGTCATCCACCAAGGCGCGGCCATTTTGTTGCAGATTTTGAAGGATTGCAACGCGCCGCGCTTTCGAATTCCTGCTGACAGCCATCTTTAATGCTCTCTATTCCAAGATTTATCTTTCGTTATACCTTAAAACGAAAGTTTTTACAGAGAAAAATTTTTAGAAAGTATGTGCAAAAATGGCGGGATGAGTAATTTTGACTGTATAGCGACGCCCATTAAAAGCCGTTGGCCGATTAACCTGCCATTGTGTCTTTTAGCCGCCGCGCAATTTTTGCAGCAGAAATACTTCGCTATTGGGTGAAACTGGCTCTGTAAGGCTGTTGACAATAATACGTCCATCGACGGCAACCGAGACACCGGCGTCAATGCGCGGTTTCAAAGCGGGATGGGCTTTAATAAGGGCGCTCAGGACTTCGCCGACCGTTTTGGCTTCAACTTCGATGGTTTCATGGCCTCCGGCCTGCGCCCGCAGACCAGACCATAAATTTACTTCAACCATTTGATTGGTTTTTCAACGCCGCAACGATGCGCGGGGGCGACATCGGCAATTGCCTCAGGCGGACCCCTGAGGCGGCTGAAACCGCGTTGGCGATGGCGGCCAAGGGCGGACAAATGGATGTCTCTCCAACTCCGCGCACACCATAGGGGTGACCGGGGTTTGGCACTTCGATAATCACCGTGTCGATCATCGGCAAATCTGACGCAAGCGGGATACGGTAATCAAGGAAACCGGCGTTTTGCAGGCGCCCGTCATCACCATAAATATATTCTTCATTTAAGGCCCAGCCAATACCCTGCGCTGCGCCGCCTTGGTACTGGCCTTCGACATACGTAGGGTGTATCGCCTTGCCGGCATCTTGCACCACCGTATAGCGTAAAATTTCGGTTTTGCCCGTCTCTGGATCAACCTCAGCGTCGACCACATGGGTGGCAAAGCTTACGCCTGCACCCTCTGGCGAGGCCTCAAAGTGGCCCACAATTGGACCGCCGGTTGCGCCCATATCAGCGGTTAAGTCTTTCAGAGGAAGGGGATCGAAATCGCCGGCATTTGGGCCAGAAGGCACAGCAAATCCATCTTGCCATTTTACGGCCTCCTTCGGGATACCCCATTTAACTGCTGCGCGTTTACATAGTTTTTCGACCGCATCACGCGCCGCTTTGATGGTTGCCAATCCAGAAGCATAGGTGACCCGTGAGCCGTGGCTGATTTCATTGTAACCCAATGTTGCTGTATCTGCGATCGTACAGCGGATATTATCATATGGGATGCCAAGCTCTTCGGCCGCCATCAACGCCATAGAAGCCCGGCTGCCGCCGATATCCGGCGTGCCCACCGAAATTTGCGCTGTGCCATCTTCCGACAGCGCCAAAGAAACGGCTGTTTCGCCGCCATGGTTAAACCAAAAGCCACAGGATATGCCACGTCCTTGGCCCGGCTTAAGAGGCGCTGAATAATGCGGGTGCGCTTTTGCAGCTTCTAATGTCTCTACAAGACCAATGGCATCAAAGCGGGGGCCGAAGCTGGATTTGGATCCGGTGTGCGCGGCATTTTTCAGCCGGATGTCAATGGGATCCAAATTTAGCTTTTTGCACAGCTCATCAATCACGGATTCCACTGCGAAAGCGGCCATAGGCGAACCCGGCGCGCGGTAAGCGGCCTGTTTCGGGCGGTTTGACATTACATCATAGCCAACCTGCAGAACATTTTCGAGGTTATAAGGCGCAAAGGCGCACATGGCACTTTCATCACAAGGTGCGCCCGGAAAGGCGCCGCCCTGCAAGCGAAACACGCCCTTTGCAGCGGTTATTTTGCCGTCTTTTGTCATCCCTATTTTAATATCCATCGATGTCGAGGATGTGGGGCCGGTGGCGCGAAATACTTCGGACCGGTTCATAACCAGTTTTACCGAACGGTTCGCTTTTCGGGCCAGTGCCAACGCAACAGGTTCAATAAAAACAGTTGTTTTCCCACCAAAGCCGCCGCCAATTTCCGATGCTGTGACCCGTAACTGGCTGGTTTCCAAATCGAGCAGGGCGGCACAGACTTTTTGGGCGTGCCAATGTCCTTGGGTGGTGCACCACAGTTCGCCTTTTCCGTCGCTGCCCAATGTCGCAAGGCAGGCGTGCGGCTCAATATAGCCTTGGTGTGTCGCTTCTGTGACAAAGCTGTCTTCAATCACCAGATCTGCTGCGGCAAATCCAGCCTCTAAATTGCCATGCCCGCTTTCATGATACCGCACCACATTGGGGTGAAGACCTTCTGGAACCGAGCTGTCAGCCGCCCCTTTTCGCAAAACAGGTGCGCCCGATGCCATAGCAGCATCGACATCTGTCACATGCGGCAAAACCTCGTAGTCGACTTTAATCAATTTAAGCGCATCGCGCGCGTCTAGGGCGGATGTGGCCGCAACCGCCGCCACTGCATGCCCATCATAAAGCGCTTTTTCCCCCGCCATCACATTTTCCAAAATATTCCAAAACTCGCCTGCGAGACCACTTTCAAAAGGTACATTTTTGGAAAAATCCGCACGGGTTACAACCGCCTTAACGCCTTTCATAGCCTCAGCTTCGCTGGTGTCTATGGAAAGAATACGGGCATGTGCGTGCGGCGAGCGCAAAATCGCAGCGTGTAGCATACCGGGCGCAGACATATCTGCACCGAATTTGGCGCGGCCAGTTACTTTGTCAAATCCATCGGGACGATTGGGGCGGGTACCGACATATTTGAAGTCGGTTGTTTTTGGTTCATCCAAAGCCATTTAAGATGCCTCCCTTAAATCTGCCGCTGTGTCCATGATCGCGCGGATAATTTTATCATAGCCTGTGCAGCGGCAAAGATTGCCTGCCAGCCAATAGCGCACTTCACTTTCGGTGGGGTTAGGGTTTTTATCCAACAGCGCTTTCGTCGCGACAAGGATGCCGGGGGTGCAAATCCCGCATTGCAACGCAGCATATTCAATGAATTTTTGCTGCAAAGGATGCAGGCTTTCCCCCTCTGCCATCCCTTCAATGGTTGAAATTGATTTGCCCTCTGCTTCGGCGCCCAACACCAGACAGGAGCACACATCCAAAGTGACCGAGCAGGCACCGCAATCACCTGTTCCGCAGCCTTCTTTTGCGCCTGTTAGGTTGAGCTTGTCGCGCAGACAATCCAGCAATGTCTCGCGCGGATCACACAAAAATTCTACTTCGTCACCGTTCACCGTGGTGCTTACATGGATTTTGCTCATGATTTTCTCCTCGCCCGCTGATAGGCAATTTTGGCGGCGCGCTGTGCCAGTACGCCCGCCACATGGGTGCGGTATTCTATGGTGCCGCGTTTGTCGTTGATCGGATCGCAGGCGTCGCGCACAGCCGAGGCGAGCGCCGTGAGCGCTGCATCATCAAGCGCGCTGCCAATTAGGGCTTCAGCGGCGCTTTTAACCAATCTTACAGTTGGGGCAACCGCTCCAATTGCAACACGTGCCTTGGCAATCTGCGGTCCATCCAACTCAAGGCTTACGGCGCAGCCCACAACGGCGATATCCATCTCTGTGCGCGGAATAAACCGCAAATAGGCATCTGCACCGCTTGCGGATTGGGCCGGTAAATTCACAGAAGCAATGACTTCGCCGGATTGTAATGTCGTTTTGCCCGGTCCGCTAGGAATGGTGTCCACGGGAACCTGTCGTTGCCCGTCGGGGCCGATAACTGTCACGCTTGCATTTGCGGCCAGCATGGCTGGCACTGAATCAGCCGCTGGTGAGCCATTGCACAGATTGCCCGTTAATGTGGCGCGCCCTTGCACTTGGGTTGACCCGATGAGGTTCATCGCTTCGACAAGACCCGGCCATTCTGTTTTTAGTGCGCCGTGTTCATAAAGTTGCGCACCGCTCACAGCTGCGCCAATTTGCCAACTGCCATCTGCCAAACATTGAATATCAGCAGCACCAGGAATTTGTTTGATATCAATCAAAGCATCAGGGGTTACAAATTCTCCGCGCAGCTGTACCAGAACATCGGTCCCGCCTGCTAAAAAACGGATCGAGCCTTGTGTGGCCTGTGCCAAGTCTACAGCATGTTCAAAACTGGTGGCTGTGTGATATTGCATGCTA
This sequence comes from uncultured Paracoccaceae bacterium, assembly GCA_965659715.1. Lineage (GTDB taxonomy): Bacteria > Pseudomonadota > Alphaproteobacteria > Rhodobacterales > Rhodobacteraceae > CABZJG01. The sequence goes on from CBFHXE010000017.1 coordinate 35,263, forward strand.
CCTCCATTACGGTGAAAACAAAAATTTCACGTTATAGTACGCCCAGACTTTGGCATATCAACGTGGCTGTCAAGACAGGTTTGCTAGCTGTGTCAATTTAACCAACGCCAACGGCGACGCTTGCTTAATTGTAGGCTGGCCTTTTGCCCCGTTTTTTAGGCAAGAAACAAGTAGGATAAATTTAACTTTCATTTATCGGCATGTTTGATAGCTTTGAGATGTCGCATAACAGATTGCATAGCCAACACATGCCAAATCAAACAGTGAAACATTTTGTCCCTAAGTCAGAGCAAATGGCGTTGATGCCAGAGATTTCTGGAAATGAGGTAAATGGTTTGGGTGAAACTGTTTTTCGGCGTCCAAGCTATGTGTATTGGGGCAACAATCCGGATGATACGGCGCATGGTGAAGTGCAGAAATGGTTTTACACAGTTGATCCAGGTTTAGAAGAATTTTCCAAGTTGCGCGCCGCCCGGCAAAAAATCTTGGATGCCCCGCTGCGGACGGTTGGCCCAACGCAAAAGCCCCTTATGGCCGACGCGGTCGCCAACGCTATAGCAGAATTTAAAGAAAACGGTGTATTTGAAAAATATGGGGCTGTGGCCTTTAATCCAGATTGGGCTTTTGAAGAAGTCGAGATAACCTATAAAAATATTATCATTCTGGGCTTTCATCATACCTATGATGAAATTGAAAAAGCCCCGCAACCCGAAGCGGGCGTTGAAGTCATGCGGCAGTACAAACGGGCGGCATATGGCGCGAAATTTATGGCCAACTGGCTACATGATCAAGGCTGGGAAGCTGAGCCGCTGACCGGTCCAATGTCTGGTAAAATCACCATGATACCCGCGGCTTTACAGGCCGGCTTTGGAGAATTGGGTAAGCATGGATCAATTATCACACCAGAGTTTGGATCAAGCTTTCGGCTATCGGCTGTTTTAACCGATGCACCGCTTCCACTTTATGAACCTACAGCGCATGGGGTAGATGACTTTTGCACCAATTGCCGAATTTGCGAAGCAGCATGCCCCACGGACGCAATTTTTCCAGAAAAGCAAATGGTGCGTGGGACCGAGAAGTGGTACGTTGATTTTGACAAATGCTTGCCATTTTTTAATGAACATCAAGGCTGTGCTATTTGTATAGCGGTTTGCCCTTGGAGCCGTCCTGGGATCGGAATGAATCTTGCTCAAAAGCTGATGAAACGGGCTCAGCGGCGAGAGGCGCAAAGTCCATATACATCAGCGACTTAATCAAGATAAATTAATTTGCAAATCAATATTTCCAAACACAAAAAATGAGAAATTTCCGCACTTGTGAGGGCATATGATTTTAATAGACTGGATGACAAAGGTGCTTTTCTTATTTTGTATTAAGCTCTATACCGCGCCTAAATTAAAGGCATACCAAAGATGACGAGTGTTTCAGTTATAATACCGATCAAGAATGAGGCGGAGAATATCCGCACCTTGATAGACGAAATAGTTGCCGCGCTTGAACCAGTAACTCAGTTTGAAGTGATTGTTGTGAATGATGGCTCAACTGACGGCTCATCGCAGGTGGTTAGAGACGCAATGCAAACTTACGCTAACCTTTTACTGCTCGAGCATGCATCATCCGCGGGACAATCGGCCGCCGTGCACAGTGGTGTTTTGGCCGCAAAAATGCCTATTATTGCAACTCTGGATGGTGATGGGCAAAATCCACCCGAAAATTTGCCCAGTTTAGTAGCGCCGTTTTTAGATAAACCTGCCAAATTACAGCTTGGTTTGGTGGCAGGTCAGAGGGTGGGGCGTCAAGATAAGATGTCCAAAAAAATTGCATCAAAATTTGCCAATGTACTGCGTGGGTTTCTGTTGCAAGATGGGACACGAGATACCGGATGTGGATTGAAAGCGTTTCGTCGGGACGCTTTTTTGCAATTGCCATATTTCAATCATATGCACAGGTACTTACCGGCATTGTTTAAAGCGTATGGGTGGGATATTTTACATGTTGATGTGTCTCATGCAGCCCGTATCGCGGGCCGGTCAAATTATTCAAACTTACAGCGCGCAGTTGTCGGAGCGATAGACCTTTTTGGGGTTATGTGGCTGGTCCGCCGTGCTAAACGCGCACGCATAGTAAAAAAGTAGGCCCAGATGGACACATTGATGGCATTTCTAAAAGTTGAGAGCGGGCTTGAATTGGCTTGGGTGGCATTTGGGTTAATAGGCCAGTTAATGTTTACCGCACGCTTCTTGGTGCAGTGGGTCGCCTCTGAACGTGTCCGTCGGTCCATCATTCCAACTGCGTTTTGGTATTTTTCGCTGGCTGGTGGCAGCACGCTGTTGACCTATGCCATCTACCGTCAGGATCCGGTATTCATACTAGGGCAATCTTTGGGCGTGTTTATTTACACACGAAACCTTTGGCTAATCCACAAATCTAGCCGCGAGAACGCGGCGGAGCAAAAGGATGTTTAACCAGAGAACAGCAGTTTTCTGGGCCTTTTCGTTTATCCTTCTGTTAACCGCCCTGCGGATTTTAGCGCTGGCGATAAGCCCCACCGATCTTTTTGTTGACGAAGCGCAATATTGGTTTTGGGGACAAAATCTTGATTTTGGGTATTATTCCAAACCTCCGCTGATAGCCTGGCTTATCCGGTTTGTAACCGAACTTGCAAACTCGTCCGAGGCTTTTTGGGTGCGCTTGCCGGCGCCATTGCTGCATGGTCTAACCGCAGTATTGCTGGGGGTATTTGCAGCCCGGCACTTTGATTTTGTAGCTGGCGCTTGGGTGTCAGCGGGGTATGTGTCGTTGCCAATTGTGGCGGTTGGCAGCTTTATGATTTCAACCGACACAGTACTGGCACCGTTTTATGTTTTGGCTTTGATTTTCTATGATCAAGCAAATCGAAGCGGTTCCCTGCGCGCTGCTGCTATGGCTGGTGCGGTGCTTGGTGCGGCCTTTATGGCTAAATATGCAGCGCTGTATTTTATCATATGCTTGCCGTTGGTTTATCTTTTTTGTGGTGATCAACGGCTGCGCTGGGCGCAATACGGGGCATTTTTGAGTTTATTCTTGGCTGTCATTGCCCCCAATATAGCGTGGAATTTTGCCAATGAGCTTACCACTCTAAGCCATACCGCTGAAAATGTGCAGTGGGTGAAGCCTGAAGCCGAGACTGGGTTTTCTCTGGTTAATATGGCTGAGTTTTTACTGTTGCAAGCTGTGGTTATCGGGCCATTGGCTTTTGCTGTTATAGGGGCGCAGGCGCTGGGATATAAGCGGTCCAAGCAAGCCAAAAACCTTCTATTAATGTCGCTGCCGATCGTGCTTTTGATCACCGTGCAGGCCGGTCTAAGCCGCGCCTATGCAAATTGGGCCTTTCCTTTTGTTTTCGCTGGAATAACTTTGGCCATGCTTGCCATGGGGCCGCGGTTAAAAATTGCTTCATTGATCCTAAATACCGCGATTGGGCTGATTGTGACCGGGGCTGTCATGTTTGCCGATTCTGCCTCTGTGAATGGCCGGTTAATCGCCGAGCGCTACTTGCTTCGCTCGGAGTTGAGCCGGCAAATAGCAGCGGTTGCCAAAGAACAAGATATAGAAGTTATTGTTGCCCAAAACCGGGATGTTTTGGCTGATCTTTTCCATACACTACGTGCGCAAGATTTCGACATTCGGGCGCTTACCCATAGCGCGCAGCCAGCGCATTACTACGCGCAAAAATATCCATTTGAAGCGGGTTTTCAATCCCCGCTTTTGATGGTGTCTATTGAGCCATTGGCGCTTGATTGTGCGTCTTCTGAATATAAGTCCTTGGACGCGATCTTTTTAAATCGCGGTGCCTACCGTGATGCATCATTTCATCTCTACCGCATCGAACCTGACTGTCAAACCGCGTTGCTTAAAGCCCCATCGGACTAAAAATCGCCCCAATGTTTAAGAGCGGCGGTTGCAATCTCTGCACCCCATTCCTGTACAAAATGACCCCCGTCAGGAATTTCCATGGGCGGGGGGCAGTTTTTTATCTTGCCGTGCAGCGCGTACATGATATCCGGACCCAAAACCGGATCTTTCATACCAATGGCCATAAAGCTTTCGCCTGGCCACTCGCTTGCCAGATATTTCACCGCAGATTTTGACAGATCTACGCCCTGCATATGCGGCTCGGTCATGACCATTTGCGGAAATCGCCGCACCCCAGCTTTATAGCGAATGTCGGGAAACGGTGCGGCATAGGCGGCAGCTTCTTCTGGATTGAGAACAGGGGTTGTGCGCTGCATCAGTTTTGCAATGTTCATATCGGGGTTTGCATTACTGTAGGCGCGCCAGTCATTAAATCCTTGTCCAGCATCGCGCCCCGTTGCTAAAGCAGTATTCATGACCAATAAACGCTTGAATCTTATTGGCATGTCTTGCGGTAAGGTAAGTCCCAAAACGCCGCCCCA
>CBFHXE010000018.1:0-2447 GCA_965659715.1 uncultured Paracoccaceae bacterium
CGTGCCGAATCGCGCGGGCGTACGGCTGCGGACCGGAAAAACCAATGTAATTTCTTTGGTCCTGCCGACTGAAATTGATGGTTTGAACTACTCGTCGAGGATTATCGCATCCATCGCGGGCGCTCTACGCTATTCACCTTATCATTTAATTGTGACACCGTTTTTTCCTGACGAGGATCCCATTAAACCGGTGAAATACATCGTGGAAACCGAATCAGCCGACGCCATCATAATCAACCAGATTCAGCCAGAAGATCCGCGGGTCAAATATTTGCTTGAGCGTAATTTTCCTTTTGCGACCCATGGCCGGACAGTGTGGTCAGAACAGCATCCGTATTTCGATTTTGATAACTTTGAATTCGCGCGCCATGCCACCGAGTTACTTACCAAACGAGGTAGAAAATCCTTGCTGTTAGTTGCTCCACCTTTGTCGCAAAACTACTCGCAAAACATGATTGCAGGCATGCAGTCAGCCGCAAAGGAAACCGACTTATTCTCGGATTATTTTGAAGAGCCTACGCAAAATGGAACGTCGAAAAGGTTAAACAACCAGCTCATTGAGTATCTTAAACGTAACCCGGGTACTGATGGTATTATCACGTCTACAACCGTATCCGCTGTTGGGGCTATCAATGCTATAAGCGCTTTAGGGCGCCAATCAGGCAAAGACATAGACCTTTGCACCAAAGAAGTTGCACCATTTTTCCGGCAGATTCGACCAGAAATTTTAACCATTACAGAAGATGTCACCAAAGCGGGTAGTTTTCTTGCACGCGCGGCGCTGAAAGCGATTGATCACCCCGAAGAGCCCCCCTTGCAAATGTTGGTAACACCAGAAGATACCACCTCGATGAATACGGCAATATTCTGACTGACCTGCCAAATTAAGGATTTAATCATGACACCACAAATCAAAGGCCCTGCGATTTTTCTTGCCCAGTTTGCTGGCGATGAGGCTCCCTTTAACTCTTTGGAAGAGATTACAAAATGGGCAGCTTCCTTAGGGTATAAAGGCGTTCAAATTCCCACTTTTGATGGCCGCCTTTTTAATCTCGATCTGGCAGCTGAAAGTGAAACATATTGCGATGAGGTCAAAGGGATTTGTGCAGATGCTGGTGTGGAAATCACTGATCTCTCCACCCATTTGCAAGGACAGTTGGTTGCCGTTAATCCTGCCTATGACTTGGTTTTTGACGCCTTTGCGCCAGACCACTGCAAGAATAATCCTCAAAAGCGTCAGGCTTGGGCAGTGGATCAAGTGAAAAAAGCCGCGGTGGTTTCAAATCGGCTGGGGCTTACAACATCGGTGTCTTTTACCGGCTCATTGGCGTTTCCATATCTTTACCCTTGGCCGCAAAGACCCGATGGTCTGATTGAAGAAGCCTTTGCAGAATTGGGCAGACGTTGGGTGCCAATCTTAAATGAATACCGCAACAATGGCGTGACGATTGGGTATGAAATTCATCCCGGAGAGGATGTTTTTGACGGTGCAACTTACGAGATGTTCGTTGATGCAACGCAAAACCATGATTGCGCTTTGATCAATTATGACCCCAGCCACTTTTTGCTTCAGCAAATGGATTATCTCGCATTTATTGATCTTTACCATGATCGCATCAACGCATTTCACGTCAAAGATGCCGAATTTAATCCAGATGGGCGACAAGGTGTTTACTCGGGTTATCAACCCTGGGTGAACCGGGCGGGGCGTTTCCGCAGCCTTGGCGATGGTCAAGTTGATTTTGCCGCAATCTTCTCGAAGCTGACGCAGTATGGTTATGACAGCTGGGCGGTTTTAGAGTGGGAATGCTGCATCAAGTCCGCCGAACAAGGGGCAGCGGAAGGCGCGCCTTTTATTGCCAGTCATCTGATTGAAAGCCCAAAGTCAGCCTTTGATGATTTTGCGGGCGGTGCGCGCGACGCCGCTACCATCTCTGCCATGCTGGGGCTGTCCAAATGAGGCGCATAAAACTGGGAATGGTTGGCGGTGGTCACGGTGCTTTCATTGGCGCCGTCCACCGTATCGCAGCACGCATTGATGACAGATATCAGTTCGTCGCAGGTGCGCTGTCCTCTGATCCGGACCGCGCAGCTGCGTCAGCTGCAGAGTTGGGGATAGATCCATCGCGAAGTTACAATAGCTTTGCTGATATGGCCAAAGCAGAGGCCGCGCGGCCTGATGGCATTGAGGCGGTTTCTATTGTGACTCCGAACCACCTTCATGCAGATGCAGCTATAGCGTTTTTAGAGGCCGGAATTCATGTCATTTGTGACAAGCCGTTGAGCGTTTCCCATGCTGAGGGTCTGCGCATCAAACAAAGTTTGCAGCAAAGCTCTGCGCAGTTTTTCCTGACCCATAATTACACCGGATATCCGCTTATTCGCGAAGCCCGTGATATGATTGCAAACGGCAAACTTGGAAATATTCGGGTGGTTCAGGCCGAATA
>CBFHXE010000018.1:2457-33824 GCA_965659715.1 uncultured Paracoccaceae bacterium
CACAAGACTGGCTTGCAGAGCCGCTGGAAACAACCGGACAAAAACAAGCCAGCTGGCGCACCGATCCAAAGGCAACGGGCGGTGGTGGCGCGATCGGTGATATCGGAACCCATGCCTATAATCTGGTTCACTATGTTACTGGATTAGAAGCCCAAGAATTGGCGGCCGACTTAACCAGCTTTGGTCCCGGCCGCGCGGTGGATGATAATGCCCATATCTGGCTCCGTTTCAAAGGTGGCGCCAAAGGACAGCTTTGGGTCTCACAGGTTGCTGTTGGTAATGAAAATGCCTTGCGGCTTCGCATTTATGGGGACCAAGGCGGCCTAGAATGGGAACAGGAAAATCCTAATATTCTATGGTTCACCCCACTTGGCGGATTGCGTCAAAGACTAACGCGCGGCAGCGGCGCTCTTAGCGAAGCGGCCACGGCAGCCACGCGCATCCCTGCCGGGCATCCAGAAGCATACCTAGAGGCATTTGCAACCCTCTACAGTGACGTGGCAGACGTTTTGATCCACAATAAATCTGCTGATCATCTGCCAAATATAATGGACGGGCTGGACGGGATGTGGTTCATCGAGGCCTGTATCGCATCCTCAAAGAACAACGGTACTTGGTGTGAAAGAAACCTCTGATCTGAGCTTGCGGGATGTGATCTTCACCCCCAAAAATATGATTTCACTCGCCTTTGCACTCCAGGCAATTCAAGTCGGATCGCTGATATCAAGACTGCCAGAAGTGCAGCGCGATCTGGAACTTGGCGAATTTGCATTTTCCCTAGTCCTGATTGGGGCAACACTTGGTTTTTTGGTAAGCACACCGTTTACTGACCGTGTCATTCGCAAGCTCGGCATTAAAGCCACTTTTCATGTTTTCTTTCTATTTTGCGCTGTGGCGCAGGCAATCGCAGTCTTGATGCCCTCGGGAATTGGATTGGGTGCGGCCCTGTTTTTTGCCGGTATTGCGGGCAATTACACCAATATTGCGATCAACATCGAGGCCGATCGCATTGAAGCCCGCGACGGAGTTCGGATCATGAACTTCTGTCATGGGATTTGGGCTGTTGCTTTGCTTGTTTCGACCGGTTTGGCAACAGGCATCATTGCGCTTGAAATCTCCGTTTTTCTGCATTTTGTCGGAATTGTCATTGTGACGGGGCTATGCTTGGTTTTAATCCAAGTTAGACTTGACGCAGCGCCCCCCAGAGGTGGCACTTCCAAAAAGCAAACCTGGGCGATCCCAGACAAGTCTACCTTTATCCTTTTCGGGTATCTAAGCTATGGCGTGGTTCTCGAATGGCTCATTAAAGGTTGGGCCATAATATATTTTCGGGAAATTTTTGCGACATCAGACACTTATGCGTCGCTCGCGTTGCCGGTGATGATATTCGCTATCGCTTTTGCCCGACTTCGGGCTGATATTTGGATTACGCAGTGGGGTGTGATCAAAGTCACGACTATTTTACTAATTTCCACATGTGTTGGCATCGTTTTTCTAGTTGTCGCCCCATCCCCGGGACTGGCTTTTGCCGGTCTGGTTTTTATCGGGCTCGGTATAAGCGTGAGCTATCCGGTTGCGTTTTCAACCGCAGCGCGCTGGGGTGGGGCGAATGCGGCGGACCGGGTGGCTGCTATGTCCTTAATGCAGCAATTCGTGCTCATCGCAATCCCGCCAATTTTCGGAATGCTGGCGCAAGCCTCAAGTCTTCGGTTAGGGTTTGCGGTGCTTATACTATTTCCCATTATAGGCTTCTTTTTCAACCGCAAGCTCGCGGATTAAAAACGCCGTCTTTTAAAGGACAAAACCCGCACTGTTGCACGGGTTTTGCAGTCTTGCGTGGGAGGATTAAAAAGCGCGGTTTATTTCAAAGCCGCATCTGTAATCGCGTGGGTCCATGCACCTTCTGGCATTTTGGTGATAACAGGGTCTGAACCACCGGCCATAAGCGTTGCAACTGTGCGCTCATAATCGTCTGGGTCTAGACTACCGTTAGAGCCCGCAGTCAGCTTGGCGATTTCACCCATCATTCGCACCTGATGTGCTTTGCTCTGGGCACCAGTTTCATCATTATCAAGCACAATTTCCGCAGCTTCGCCAGGGTTGGCTTCTGCGTACTTCCAGCCTTTCATCGAGGCTCTTACGAAACGCACCATTTTATCGACAAAGGCTGGGTCCTTTAGATTGTCTTCCAGCACATACATGCCGTCTTCCAATGTTGCGACGCCTTGGTTTTCATATTTAAATGTGACCAATTCGTCTTCAGAAACACCTGCATCCAGAACCTGACCATATTCATTATAAGTCATGGTCGAAATGCAATCAGCCTGCCGTTGCAATAGTGGATCAACGTTAAAGCCTTGACGCAGAACCGTTACGCCATCCGCTCCGCCATCGGTTGAGATACCTTCTTGGCTCATCCAGCTTAGGAACGGATATTCATTTCCAAAGAACCAAACCCCGATGGTTTTGCCTTTAAAGTCAGCAGGGCTGGTGATGCCGGTATCTTTCCAGCAGGTGAGCATAAGGCCAGATGTTTTAAAGGGCTGTGCAATATTTACCACGGGAAGACCTCTTTCGCGCGCTGCCAGAGCCGAGGGCATCCAGTTCAGCATCGCATCAGCGCCGCCACCTGCAAGAACTTGCGGCGGCGCAATATCTGGGCCGCCCGGCAGGATTGTCACATCAAGATCTTCTGCGTCGTAATATCCCTTGTCCAAAGCCACATAGTAGCCTGCAAATTGGGCCTGTGTGACCCATTGCAATTGCAGCCTTACTTCATCGGCTGCATGGGCGGCTGTCGCCACCATAAGCGCAACCGCGCTGGTCAATAATTTTTTCATTTTTACCTCCAGGTTTTGTTGGTCGTTTGATTTGCTCTTTATTAGCCTCGCTGTGAGGGGTGCCAGAAAGTGACCCCCTTCTCTATGATTGCCACCGCGCCGTAAAAGGCGCTTCCTGCCAAAGCAGCAACGACAATTTCTGCCCACACCATATCCAGCGCGAGCTGGCCAATTGATGCAGAAATCCGAAATCCCATTCCCAAGGTTGGGGACCCGAAGAACTCGGCAACGATGGCCCCGATCAGGGCCAGCGTTGTGGAAATTTTCAATCCGTTGAAAATAAATGGCATTGCTGCCGGCAAGCGCAGTTTAATGAACGCTTGCCAGGGATCTGCCCCATACGTTTTCATCAAATCACGCTGCATCGCTGTGGTTTCGCCCAAACCGGCAACTGTGTTGACCAGCATAGGAAAAAAGACCATCACCACAACAACCGCTGCTTTTGAGTGCCAGTCAAAGCCAAACCACATGACGAGAATTGGGGCTGTTCCAATAATTGGCAGCGCTGCGACGAAGTTTCCAACCGGAAGCAATCCGCGTCTTAGAAAATCAAAGCGCTCCACCAAAACTGCCAATGCAACCGCCGCCGTGCACCCGATGAAATATCCGCTGAGCGCGCCTTTTAGAAACGTCTGGACAAAGTCCTTCCACAGAATAGGCAGCTTTGCAGAAAATGTTTCTGCGATCATTGAAGGCGGCGGAAGGATCACCAAAGGGACTTTTAGCCCCCTGACCACCAATTCCCAAACTATCAAAATGGTAAAGCCGAAAATTGCAGGTACCAAAAGTTTCATCCAACGGCTGTCAGATACGGATGTATTTGCCAAATAGACATTCAAACACCACGCCGCCAGCCAAATGATAAGAGCGAGAATAACCAGCGTCATGCCATCCCCATTCTTTTAAGTGTGATGCGCTGCGCCAAGCCAATAATTGCAACCAAAGCCGCCGCTAAGAACGCCGCCCCAAGCAGGGCAGACCAAATTTGGATTGTTTGTCCGTAATAAGACCCTGATAAAAGGCGCGCACCAAGCCCGCGCACTGCGCCAGTTGGCAGCTCCCCCACGATTGCCCCGATCAAACTGGCTGCAATGCCAATTTTCAGCGAGGCAAACAAATAGGGCATCGAAGATGGTAGCCGCAATTTCCAAAACCCTTGGGATGAATTGGCATTGTAAGTTTTTAAAAGATCAAGCTGCATATGGTCAGGACTGCGAAGTCCCTTGACCATACCCACGACCACCGGGAAAAAACTTAGATAGGCACTAATAATCGCTTTCGGCAAAAGCCCTTGCACGCCAACAGAGTTCAAAACCACAATGATCATGGGGGCTATCGCCAATATCGGGATGGTTTGTGATGCAATCGCCCATGGCATCACGCTCATATCCATGGCGCGGCTGTAAACGATCCCGACCGCCAATAAGATCCCAAGCCCTGTTCCGATCGCAAAACCCAAAAGTGTTGCACTTAGGGTGATCCAGCCATGAAAAACCAGACTTCGTTTTGAAGTGATTTTCTTATTGACGGTGGAATTCCATAATTCAATGGCCACCTGATGCGGCGCAGGAAGGCGCGGACGTTCCAAAGCAAAGGTTGCTTTTATGGCAAAGGGGTTCTGGGCCACAAGCAGTATGGCCGATCGGTCACGCCGTTCTTTAGCACCGCTGGGCGTGACCACTATACCGCTGCGCTCTGCATCCGTCAGAGCCATTTTGATATTCATGGGCACCACAGCGATGTACCACATCGCCATCAGGCCACAGATCACGACAATGACTGGAAAAACTGAACGCCTCATTCCGGCCCATGCCCCGCCCGAAGGCCTTCTCGGACCCGTTGGGCTATCTCAATGAATTCCGGTGTATCGCGGATTTCTAAGGGCCGGTCAGCCGGTAACGGGCTGTCTATCACATCGCTAATGCGCCCCGGCCTAGGTGACATGACAACAATCTTTGTGGATAAATACACAGCTTCTGGAATGGAGTGGGTGACAAAGCCGATGGTTTTGTTCGTGCGCCGCCAAAGATCTAGCAGTTGCTCATTCAGGTGGTCCCGAACAATTTCATCAAGCGCCCCAAAGGGTTCATCCATCAACAGGATATCCGCATCAAATGCCAAAGCTCTGGCAATCGAGGCCCGCTGCTGCATACCGCCGGATAATTGCCAAGGGAATTTCTTTTCAAAATCGGATAGTTCAACCAATTTGAGCACATCTTGCACCCGTTTGGCTTGATCAGATTTTCTATAGCCCATAATCTCAAGCGGAAGACGGATATTGCCTCCTATAGTGCGCCAGGGATAAAGGCCTGCAGCCTGAAAAACATATCCGTAGGCGCGCGCATTGCGGGCCTCTTCGGGTGAGACACCATTAATCGTAATCCGCCCGCCGGTGGGTTTTTCCAAATCGGCCATAACCCGCAAAAAGGTTGTTTTTCCACAGCCCGATGGCCCTATGAAACTGACGAATTCGCCCTTTGAGATGTCTAGATTTATGTTCTTCAGGGCGTGCACAGGTCCATCATTGGTTTCAAAGGTCAATGATAGGTCCTGGGCGGAAATTACGGGTTCATTGGTCATTTCAGAATTTGGCTTTCCTAAGATTGCTGTGGCTTCTGAGTTTCGGCCGATTTAAATACCGGCCGGAATATTCATTGGATCACGGTGAATTTGCTTGGGCGCGGTCAATTCTTTCCATTTGCTCAGGGCAAGGTTTGCTGATGGAAAGGCTGGGCGCGGCACAAAGCGGCCTCGGCCGGGATTTGGCTGACTGTTTTGGCCCCATGCCCAAATCACATCACCGCGGCTAATGGTGTAGCGCGACTGGGCGCTGACATCAAAACCTTCAAAGACGTTGTAATCAAGGATTGAGTGATGGTTGGCCACGCTAATGGTTTTTGAAATTTTTGGATCCCAAACCACAATATCTGCATCAGCACCTTCCACAATTGCGCCCTTTTTGGGATAGATATTTAGAATTTTGGCAATGTTGGTGCTGGTGACAGATACAAATTCATTTGGCGTAAGGCGTCCGGTTTCCACCCCTTCTGTCCACAGCACAGCAAGTCGCTCTTCTAGACCGTTTGAGCCATTGGGGATCAGGCAAAAATTGTCTTTGCCCATCAGCTTTTGCTCACTGGTAAAAGCCGCGTGATCGGTGGCAACCACCTGCAAAGATCCAGATTGCAGACCCGCCCACAAGCTGGCCTGGTGTTCTTTGTTGCGAAACGGCGGTGACATTACACGGCGGGCAGAATGCATCCAGTCGCCTTTGAAATATTCGCTTTCATCTAGGGTTAGGAATTGCGCCAGTGGTTCGCCGTATACCCGCATGCCCTTTTGGCGCGCGCGGCGAATGGCTTCATGCGTCTGCTCGCAGCTGACATGCACAATATAAAGCGGAACGCCCGCAGCATCGGCGATTGTAATGGCGCGATTTGCCGCTTCACCCTCAAACTCTGGCGGCCGCGAATAGGCATGACCTTCGGGGCCGGTGATCCCTTGGGCCAGCATCTGCTGTTGCATATCGGCAACCAGATCGCCGTTTTCCGCGTGCACCATCGGCAGCGCACCGATTTCTTTACAGCGCTTAAAGCTGGCAAACATTTCATCGTCTTCAATCATCAAAGCGCCTTTATAGGCCATGAAATGCTTGAACGAATTAACCCCCATATCCACAGCATCTTTCATGCCGTTAAAGATATCTTCGCTCCAACCTGTGATCGCCATGTGATAGCCCACGTCCGAGCAAATCTGGGGCGCAGATTTCCGGTGCCATTCATTGATTGCATTTTTGATCGAGCCATCTTCGCCCGGCAGACAAAAATCAACCACCATCGTGGTGCCGCCCACGGCTGCCGCCCAGGTGCCTGTTTCGAAGGTTTCAGCCGCTGTTGTGCCCATAAATGGCATTTCTAGATGGGTGTGGGGGTCAATACCGCCGGGAATGACATAAGCACCTTCAGCGTCAATATATTCGTCGCCTTTTAGGTCCTCTCCGATCTGTTTGATCACTTCGCCTTCAATTAAGACATCAGCCTTCCATGTGCGGTCCGCGGTGCATACCTGACCGCCTTTGATCACTTTGGACATTCTGGCTCTCCTTCTTCAGCAGCTCATTCAATAATTTGCGCAGTCTCGACCACAGCGTGGAACAGCACTTCCGCGCCTGCGGTGGACCAGTCTTTGGATATTTCTTCGGCCTCATTATGGCTTAAGCCATCGACACAGGGGCACATGATCATTGCGGTAGGGGCCACTTGGTTCACCCAGCACGCATCGTGGCCGGCCCCTGAAATTATATTTCGGTGGCTATAGCCAAGCCGCTCTGCGGCGCTTCGCACCGCCGAGACACAGGCCTCGTCAAATGTCACGGGATCAAAGCCCCCAACTTTTTCAAAGCTGACCTCAAGCCCCATGTCATGACAGATTTTTGTTGCACCCTTTTTGAGGCGCCGCTCCATATCTTGGATCACGGCAAGCTCTGGACTGCGAAAATCAATGGTAAAAACCACTTTTCCGGGGATCACATTTCGCGAATTAGGATACACATCAATATGTCCAGCAGCCCCCACAGCATGCGGCTTATGGCTCCATGCGATTTCATCAACCAGATCAAGCACCCGCGCCATACCAAGGCCTGCATTTTTGCGCATTGGCATCGGGGTCGAGCCTGTGTGCGAGTCTTTTCCAGTGATTGTGACCTGTGTCCAGCTAAGCCCCTGACCATGAGTGACAACACCAATATCAACGTCTTCTGCTTCCAAAATGGGGCCTTGCTCTATGTGCAATTCAAAAAAGGCATGCATTTTACGAGCGCCCACTTCTTCTTCACCGCGCCATCCGATGCGCTTAAGCTCATCGCCAAATGATTTGCCGTCTGCATCGGTGCGCTCATACGCCCAGTCTTGGGTATGCACGCCGGCAAAAACCCCGGAGGCCAGCATGGCAGGGGCGAAACGCGTGCCCTCTTCATTGGTGAAATTGGTCACTACAATGGGGTGTTTTGTTTTAATATCCATGTCATTGAGGCTGCGGATAATTTCGAGCCCCCCCAACACGCCTAAAACCCCGTCATATTTTCCGCCCGTGGGCTGCGTGTCCAAATGCGATCCAACATAGACCGGCAATGCCTCTGGATCACTGCCCTCGCGGCGCGCGAACATATTGCCCATCTGATCAAGGCCCATGGTGCATCCCTCAGCCTCGCACCAGGTTTGAAATAATGCACGCCCTTCACCGTCTTCATCTGTCAGGGTTTGCCGATTGTTTCCACCCGCAACGCCGGGACCGATCTTGGCCATCTCCATCAGACTATCCCAAAGACGGTCTCCGTTGATCCTGAGATTTTCGCCCGGTGCTGCCATGCCAAGTCTCCTATCTTAGAGGCAAAACCAAAACGGCTTTGCGATCTGTTTTCACGCCTTTCATTCATCGAAACCTTTATCGGAAATCCACCCAAACAAGTGGCTGTGATCCTAAGTCCCTGTCCGACACTTCGGCCGTTTTAAGCGTGGTCTTTCTAAATTTTTGACCATCTGGTAAATTGAACCGTAACACAGTTGACCAAGCAGTCAAGTTTGATTCTTTTGGGATAAAAGTTGCAATGTCGGAAATGCAAAAATTGCTTAATTTAAAAGCGGCAAAAGCCGAGATTAGAGCAGAGAATGAGCGGGTTATTCTTGAGGCCGCAGAAACGATTTTTGCGCAGCATGGATTTCGCGGCTCGACCATGCAGATGATTGCGGATCAGGCGGAACTTCCCAAGGCAAATGTGCATTATTACTTTGAATCAAAAAAAGAACTTTATCGGCGCGTCGTCGAGCAAATTTTTGGTATCTGGCTTCAAGCGGCAGATAGTTTTGAGCAATCTGATAATCCAGCCGAGGCATTGCGCAAGTATATCGAGCAAAAGATGGAAGTAAGCCGGCTTAGAAAAAATGGATCCAAGGTCTGGGCAAATGAAGTCATGCACGGGGCGCCGATCATTCAAGATTTTCTGGAAACCCAACTGACCGAGTGGACAGATGGCCGGATTGAAATGATCCAAAAGTGGATTGACGATAAAAAGATCAGAGCGATTAATCCCCGATGGCTGCTATATATGATTTGGGCCACAACCCAGCATTACGCTGATTTTGCCCATCAGGTTGAGACCTTGAACGCAGCTGAACCTTTGTCAAAAGAACAATGGGAAGATGCAACCGAAACCGTTTTTCAAATTATTTGGGCTGGTTTGGCCCCCAAGTCTGGTACTTAAAGCGGCGCTCTGTTAGGTGAGTTGTCTATGGTGCGATCTGATACAAAACCGCTAACGCGGATACAAAAGCATAATATCTCGGCAATATTGGATGCAGCTTTAGAGGTGTTTTCAGCGCATGGATTTAGGGGGTCAACCCTTGATCAGATTGCAAACAAGGCCGGGCTTTCAAAACCAAACGTGCTCTACTATTTCAACGGCAAAGAGGCGATACATGTCGCCTTGCTCAGCGATCTTTTGGACACGTGGCTGGATCCTTTGAGGGCGTTAAACCCAAATGGAAATGCCCAAGATGAATTGCTGGCCTATATTCGCAGAAAACTTGAATTATCGCGCAATTTTCCGCGTGAAAGCCGTCTTTTTGCCAATGAAATCGTCCAAGGGGCCCCACGGATTGAAAATTTTCTAAAAGGTGAGTTGCGTATTTTAGTGGATGAAAAGGCAGCCGTGATTGCCCAGTGGATGGACGCCGGACAAATCGCCAAACTTGATCCCTATCATCTGATCTTTTCAATCTGGGCTCTGACCCAGCATTATTCAGATTTTGAAGCCCAGATTAGATTTGTCAGAGCCGATAATATCACAGATCCCCATGATGGTGCGCAGTCTTTTGTCGAGACAATATTTAACAAAATTCTAGCACCTTGAGGGCGACTATTCCGCCGCCCGCGCCATCGGGTTGTTCGGATGGGTCGTCCAATCGCCATGATCGGGAGAGACAGGTGTGCCAGTGCGTTCATCCATTGTGCCAACCTCCAATGTCTCCATTGTGATGCAGCCTTCCACCGGACAAACATTAATGCACAGGTTACAGGCCACGCATTCATCATCTCGAACATCAAAAACCCGATCTTCGGACATTGTAATTGCCTGATGACTTGTATCTTCACAGGCTGCATAGCAGCGACCGCATTTAATGCAGTCATCCTGATTTATGCGGGCTTTGGTGACATAATTGAGATTGAGATATTGCCAGTCGATAACTTTGGGCACAGCGCGCCCGACAAACTCATCAACCGAGCTGTAGGATTTTTCGTCCATCCATTGTGACAGGCCCGAGATCATTTCTTCGACAATTTTAAAGCCATATGTCATGGCAGCAGTGCAAACCTGCACATTGCCGGCGCCAAGTGCCATAAACTCGGCAGCATCCCGCCATGTGGTAACACCACCGATGGCGGAAATGGGAACATCACTTGTTTCGCCGTTGCGGGCGATTTGGGCAACCATATTCATTGCAATGGGTTTAACAGCAGGTCCGCAATATCCGCCGTGGGTGCCTTTTCCATCAATGGTTGGAGTGGGCGCCATAATATCAAGATCAACGCCGGTGATAGATGTAATCGTATTGATAAGGCTCACGGCATCTGCCCCACCGCGTTTTGCGGCCTCGGCAGGTTGGCAAATATCAGAGATGTTTGGCGTCAATTTTACAATACAGGGCAACCGGCTGTTCTGTTTGACCCAGCGGGTGACCATTTCCACATATTCGGGCACTTGACCGACAGCAGATCCCATTCCACGTTCCGCCATTCCGTGAGGGCAGCCAAAATTCAATTCCACGCCGTCCGCTTCTGTATCCTCAATCAATGGCAAAATAGCCTTCCAGGCGGCCTCTTCACAAGGAACCATCAGCGATACCACCACGGCACGGTCCGGGAAATCACGCTTAATGGTCTTAATCTCTTGAAGATTAATTTCCAGCGGCCTGTCGGTAATCAACTCGATGTTGTTTAATCCCAAAAGACGCCGGTCTGCGCCCCAAATGGCCCCATACCGCGGCCCGCTGACGTTGACGATGGGCGGTCCCTCAGAGCCGAGTGTTTTCCAAACAACGCCGCCCCAACCCGCTTCAAACGCGCGGCGCACATTATATTCTTTGTCGGTCGGCGGCGCCGAGGCCAGCCAAAATGGATTGGGGGATTTAATCCCGATAAAGTCAGATGTCAGGTTTGCCATAGTAGCGCTCCTTTGTGCCTTTGATGTGCCGCCAAGCGCTTATGCCAGCAGCGTTTTATGTATATCTTCTGCAGCGTCACGCCCCTGTGCCACTGCGGTTACGGTTAAATCATCACCCTCGTTGGTACAGTCGCCGCCTGCCCAAACACCCTTGACCGACGTGCGCCCAGCGCCTGTAACAGCGATTTTACCGCGCTCAAGCTCAAGCCCGTTCGGGGCGGTATCTAAGGTCTGTCCAATGGCTTTGAAAACTTGATCTGCCTTTATGCGAAAGGTTTCACCGGTCTGTTCAAGTTTACCGCCCTCTTGGCGCGTATAGGCAAATTCTATCTCTTGCACAGCGCCATTTCCAATCACCCCGACAGGCTGCGCGTTTGCAATGATATGAACACCGTGCGATGCCGCGAGGTCTTGTTCGAACTTGGACGCGTTCATGTTTTCGCGGCCGCGGCGATACACCAAATGCACCTGTTCGGCGCCCAGTAATTTTGCTTGCACAGCAGCATCAACCGCCGTCATACCGCCTCCGATCACGGCAACATGGCGCCCAACAGCGATTTGGGACAAATCGCTTGCCTGCCTTAGGTCCGCAATAAACGAAACCGCGTCTTCGACGTTTTGCTTTTGCTCACCCTCAAGCCCAAGCGCGTTGGTGCCTGCAAGGCCGATGCCCAAAAACACCGCATCATAGTCACCTGTTACATCCTCAAGCGACAAATCACGGCCCAGCGCCTTGCCGAGCTCAATTTTTATTCCACCGATTTTTAGCAGCCAATCCACTTCTTCAGAGGCAAAATCATTGGTGGACTTATACGCCGCGATGCCAAATTCATTCAGCCCGCCGGCTTTCGGCCTGGCATCAAAAACGGTTACGTCATGGCCATACATGGCCAAGCGATGCGCACAGGCAAGACCGGCAGGACCAGCGCCAAGCACGGCAATGGTTTTGCCAGTTTGTGCTGCTCTTTCAAACGGATGAATGCCCGCAGGGATGACCCGGTCGGTCGCAAAGCGCTGCAGACGCCCGATTTCTACTGGCTTGCCTTCGGCCTTTTCACGAACGCAGGCCTCTTCGCACAGGGTTTCTGTTGGGCAAACCCGGGCACACATTCCACCAAGAATATTTTGCGACAGGATTGTTTTGGCCGAGGCTTCTGGCGTGCCTGTTGCAATCTGCCGGATGAACAGCGGAATATCAATGTCAGTGGGACAGGCGGTAATACAAGGTGCATCATGACAGAAATAGCATCTATCAGCTGCAACCAGCGCTTCGTGATCATCCAAAGCAGGATGCAGGTCGGCAAAATTATCTTGATAGCCCTGCGGCGTCAACCGGCCAGAGGCGACACCTGATTTTGTACTTGGCTGCGGCACACGGAACTCCTAGCTTATGATCTTTCACGTAATCATGACATGGAATTATTTTTTTATCAATTGGTAAAATTTCTAAAAGTTTGACAAAAATAACCTAGACAGAGATCATTCGGGCAAAGGAATAAAAAGCTGACGTTAGATAAAACTTACCTTTCAGCACATGCGAGCATGGTGCTTTTTGCGATACTGGTTTCCGGCTCCTATCCCATTGGGGCCTATATCGCGAATGACATTGATCCCATCGCCTTGACCTTTATCCGGTTTATGCTGGCCTCTTTTTTGCTCGCCGTTTTTCTGTGGCACAAAAATATGTTCCGGCGCGCATACTTCAAACGTCCTTGGCGCTATTTTTTACTTGGAGGAAGCTTTTCGTTTTATTTTATCTTTATGTTTGAAGCCCTTAAAACCGCATCACCAATTTCCACGTCGAGTATTTTCACCATGATGCCGTTTCTTGCTGTCTGTTTGGACCGCGCGATTTTTGGTTTGAAAACCAAGTCCAATATTGTGTTTTATCTTCTGGTTGGCGCTGCTGGCGCTTTGGTGATTGTGTTTCAAGGATCTCTCGCCAACCTCATTTACCTAAACCTTAGCTATGGCGAGCTGGTGTTTTTCTTGGGTACGGTTTTGCACGCGGTCTATGCGGTATTTATGCCAAAACTCCGCTCTGGCGAGCCTGTTCTTTTTGTCACTTTTGCTGTCATGGCCAGCGCCAGCCTTTTGCTTTTGCTCCTTTTTCCCAGCAGGATTTTGCAAACAGACTGGACCGGGCTAGGTTGGGAAATTTATCTTTGCATTGCCTACCTTGCCATTTTCGCAAGCATTTTTTCCTTAAGCTTGCTGACATATGCGTCATCCCATTTGGCCAGTGGGCAGTTGACGGCCTATACGTTTAGCACGCCATTTTGGGTCACCGTTTTTCAAGCGGCCGTCTTTGGTCAGGAACTTTTAACCTATCTCATTCTGGGCGGTGCGATGATCTTTTTTAGCCTTGTAATGCTGCTGTGGCGTGCGCAGCCGCGCGCAGAGCCAAAGTCGCAAACCGTCTAAAAATGCCGCGCCCTCGCCCACGGTTTGGGTGAAAATAGGCCAAAATGGCATATCAGTATCACGTCAGTATCGCGGCTGTATTGGGGAGCTGCCAAAAACGTGTTGTCATGCGCTTACCGAGCGGAATCGGTGCGGGGCTCCGTGCTAAAGGAAACTTCGGCAAAGGCGGATACGATAATGGCGGCGGCGCCGAGCCATTGCAGCGGCGCCATCTGCTCGTCTGGCAAAAGGATTGAGGCGCTGATGATGGCCACCAAAACCTCGGACATCATCAAAATACCAACCCGACCGGGAAACAGGATTTGCGAAATGGTGAAAATCAGTAAAACTGAGGGCAGCAAAACAAAGACCGAAGTCATAAATGCCAAAGCAAACCCCGCCTTTAAACTGTCCAAACCCGGCGTTGGATAGTCAAATAATGCCAGCCCAAGCCCAAGCCCGACAATTGTAGTGACCATCAGTTGCACCGAAGTAATGGTCAGCGTCGGGCTGCCCGGCCAGCGCTTTAAGCTGGCAGCGCCCACCGCCCAAAACACCCCGGACAGCAGCGAGCACAGATCACCGACGTTGATTGACCCGTTGAAGCCCTGCTCCGTTCTGAGCAATAAAAAACATCCCAGTAACCCGCAGAGGATCGCCAGAATACGCAGCACCGTGACCCGCTCTGACAGCCAGATCATGCCGATAATGGTCGACCAGATCGGGGTGAGGTAAAACAGCAGGGTCGCGCGCACCACTGATGTGGCCACAAGGCCCGTGGCATAAAGCGCCAAACCAATGCCCAAAATCACACCGGCAAACACAGCCGGCATAAAGTTGACATTGAGGCTGCGGCGCCAGATGAAGAGGGTCGGCACTAGCACCAAAAGCGGGCAGGCATTAAAATAGGCCACTGACCAAGGCCCCATTACACCCAATTGCTCTAGACCGCGGATAGGAACCCAATACAGCCCCCAGACGGCAGCCGCTAAAAAAATCATAATGCTGAGCGAGCGGTCAGAATATCTAGAAATAGTCCAACTGATCATTCAACAGCCGCTTTCTGGCCAGTTTTGATTGGCATAGGGATCATTTTCATCGGCCTGAAACTCTGCAAACCACTCTTTCACATCGGGCATTACATTTTGGCCGGAAAAATAACTCTCAACGATTGCATTGAGTTGCTCGCCCCCGAAAGAGGGCGAATGACCTGCGTGAATGACCTCGGCGCCAAGCCGTTGCAAGCGCTCAAGCGTGTGGCGGTAAATCTGCTTGTCCGAATGGGGATGACTGTCCAACAATGCGCCATCATAAACCGCATCGCCTGAAAACAATGTGGCAGATTTTAAATCATATAGCCCAATAGATCCGGGCGAATGGCCGGGCAAGTGCAATACCTGAAAGGCGCGGTCCCCAAGATCAATGACATCACCTTCGTCTATATATCCGGTCAGCGGCGCAGGAGTTATAGAATATGTCTGGCGGTCGAAATCGCCATGCCTTTGCGGGCAAATAAAATCAATCTCTGTCCAAGCGCCCTGAAACAGAACCGCTTCGCGCCCGCCCGCGGCAAAGGCTTCGGCTTCAAGCTTATGGCCCAGCCGGCAGTCAAATTCATGCAAGCTGCCGCTATGATCGAAATGCGAATGGGTGACGATGGCCTTAAGAGGCTTGTCGGTAGAGCGCGCAATGTACTTTTTAAGCGGGTTTAGCCCCATGCCGGTGTCAATCACCAGATCGCAATCGCGGCCGCGCACATGCCAGATGTTGCAGCGCATAAAATTGGCCACACCGGTTTCCTGGATACAGCTCACACCGGGGGCGACAGGTATTGTTATAAGGCTCATAACCACACCAGTCCAAGCGGCTGTTTTAAAGAAATATAAACACGCTCTTGCATGAAAAACCGCCTAGATACATTTGCCACCTGGTTTGCGGGGTCTGGATGTTTCGGTACTGTTTTCCGGCAAGGGCGCAAATGCAAGCAAATTTTATTCAGGCCAACTTTCAGGCCAACTTTCAGGCAAAGCCTAAAGCCCCCTAAAAGGTTTGCACAAAAACATTGCACTGGTTGAAACAGGTCTCGTTTGGCCTAGGCGGCCTGAACGTTTTGCGCTTCGGTCAGAATTGTAAACAGGGTTGAGCTGTCCGGATTGGCCCGCAGTTTACTGCGCAGCGCTGCATCACGCAAAGTCCGCGACACCAGCGCCAGTGCTTTTAAGTGCTCGACCCCGGCATTTTCCGGCGCAAAGAGCGCAAAAATAAGATCAACGGGCTGGTGATCCACCGCTTCAAAATCAACCGGCTTTTCCAACATGATAAATGTCCCGACCACCTTGTCGATCTCTAATGATCGCACATGCGGTAAAGCCACCCCGCTGCCAACCCCGGTTGGCCCGAGGGTTTCACGCCCTTGCAGGGCCGCAACGGTCTTTGATGCATCTAATCCATGCACGGACTGCGCCAATTCACCAATGGTGTGCAGCAACCTCTTTTTGCTCGATACTGCAGAAATAACTCTAACAGCCTCTGGTTTGAGCAAATTAAACAATTCCATATTCGATGCTTTCCTGAGCGAGCGCTGATTATACCCGAGGTATAATTATTGCGGTTCTATCCAACCGATGTTTCCATCATCACGGCGATACACGACATTGACGCTTTTTTTTCCTTCGTTCCGAAACATGAGAAATTGAGACCCTGCGAGCTCCATCTGCATCACGGCTTCGCCCACCGAAATCATCGGGATTTGCGCTTCCGTTTCTGCGACGATGACTGGCTTTAGTGATTCGGGCTCCGAATCCTCATTTCCATTATCTTGGGCGAGGATATACGAGGAAGCACTCGAAAGTTCAACCGGTTGCGTGCGCTCCTTGTGATGATCTTTCAGACGCCGCTTATACCGGCGAAGTTGTTTTTCCATTTTGTCATTACAGCTGTCAAAAGCGGCGTAAATTTCTGTTGCCAAAGCTTTCGCCTGCGCGCGCAGGCCGGTCGACAAGTGAACAGTCGCTTCACAGGAATACTGATGCGCATCCTTCGAAAATACCACATTGGCATCAGTTGGACGCTTTGCATATTTTCCCACGACGGCCCCAAGCTCATCTTTGACATGCACTTGCAGCGCGTTTCCTATGTCAATTTGCTTTCCAGAAATTTGATATCGCATATGAACTCCTTTTGATTGAATAGAAATAACAGCGCGACAAAACTTATGCCGACGGGCGTACTCACGTCCGGATGCAGGATTTGACAGTTATAATATTGCTGATCGCTTTTTGAAAACGACCCTGAAAGACTCAGCTGAAGTCTAACGCTGTCCACTCTATAGAAGGCGACCCGAGGGGTATGTGTCAATGGGGTAGTTCAAAAATCGCAGCCCATCGGCGGATTTTAGGAAATCCGGAAACTATCCCCAAGATACACGCGGCGGACATTTTCATTTTCGATCACCTCATCGGGTTTGCCCGACATCAGAACCTTGCCATCATGCAGGATATAGGCGCGATCCACCAATTCCAGCGTTTCACGCACATTATGATCTGTGATCAAAACCCCAATTCCGCGGGTTTTAAGGTTGGTTACAAGTTGCCGGATATCACCAACAGAAATCGGATCAACGCCGGCAAAGGGTTCATCCAACAGAAGGTATTTAGGATGAGCTGCCAAACTGCGGGCAATTTCCACCCGCCGCCGTTCACCGCCAGACAGCGCCAAGGCGGATGTGCGGCGCAAATGTTCCAAACCAAAATCGGCCAAGAGTTCCTCAAGACGCTCTCGCCGCTTGTGCCGATCCTCTTCCGAAATATCCAGAATTGCGGAAATATTGTCTTCGACGCACAAGCCGCGAAAAATTGAGGTTTCCTGCGGTAGATAGCCAATACCCAACCGCGCGCGGCGATACATCGGCAGGCGGGTGATATCCTCTCCGTCCAGCATGACCTGACCGCCATCCGAGGGAACGAGACCAGCAATGGCATAAAAACTAGTTGTTTTTCCCGATCCGTTTGGCCCAAGCAACGCAACGATCTCACCGCGTTGAACAGACATGGATATATCGCGGATAACCACCCGCCGGCGATAGTTTTTTCGCAGGCCTATGATGGTTAAGCCTGAGTTTGGGTTTTCGCTAATCAGTTCGGCGGCACTCATATTTTTCTCACTCGCTCGCAGGAACTAAAACTGTTTTGACGCGACCTGACGCCTTAGAAGTGCCGGTTTCAAGATCGATTTCTGCCCGCTCTGCTACAAGGGTATTGCCTTCTTGCAGTATTGAAACATTGCCTGTCAAAATAATGCTACCACGCGACAAATCATAGTCGGCCGCATCTGATTTGGCTTTGTCCGGCCCACTGGTTAGCCTGACATTGGTTTTCGCAATCATACTGTTAATCTTTGATCTGTCATCTGAGTAAACAACTTCAACAAATTCCGCGGTGAGCTGCAAATCACCCTGAATGATCAATACATCACCCTGAAACGTGGCTAGCCCGGTTTCATCATCAAACTTTAGCTGATCTGCGGAAATTTCAATCGGTTCTTTGCTGTCTTCGGTTATCGATCCGAACCCGGGGGTGGCTTCTTGTGCCAGAAGCATAGAGGTGGTGGCGCTCAGCGCCCCAAATACCATTAAAATCAGTACCAAAGAAATTTTGCCCACGTTATGCCCCTTTTAGGTTTTCGGATCGTATATCAGCTTTATGCCGTCTTTAAAAATAAATTGCAGGTTACCAGTGTCCGCATCGCGAAAAATTTCCATTGAGCCCGCCTCTAAAATGCCCGCAGCACCGGTGCCCTTCACTGGTCCGTCGGCATAAAGCCAAAGCGCGTCCATTTTGCTGGTGATCTTAGACGCACTCAGTTGATAGCCATCGTTGGCGATAATCTGTACGCTTCCTTCCATCACCAAAAGCCCTTCTGCATTTCGAATGAGCCCGCTGTCCGAAGAGGCAAGAATATCCTGGCTTGGGCCGGTTTTGATCCGTAAAACCACCTGATCAATTGCCATGTCTTCATCAACAGACTGATCTGGCTTGACCGACATGGCCGACATACTCAACCGGTCACCGGCGCCGGTCACACCCGTAAAATAGGGGGCACTAACCTGCGGGCCTTTGACCCGGTCATAAAGGCCTTTTTCACTATAAGGAATTATGCTTTCTTCAGGCGCACCCTGCGACATGTAAAACATCACTGAAAGCAACCCCAAAGCAATTATCGGCAACAAGTATTTCAGCCCGGTCATCAGCTGAAAATGCATATTGTTAGACATTGCCATTGGGAATTTCGCTCATTTTAATGCCCTAGTGGGCAAAGATATCGATCTCTGGCCAACCTGCAAGATCAAGCTGCGCCCGGGTGGGAAGGAAGTCAAAACACCTTTGCGCGATTTCTGTTCTGCCCTCGCGCGCCAAACGGATGTTCAGCGCATCGCGCAATTGGTGCAAATAAAGCACGTCGGATGCAGCATAGTCCATCTGCGCATCGCTCAACTCATCAGCGCCCCAATCTGAAGATTGCTGCTGTTTGGAAATATCAACCGATAACAACTCCTGCAGCAGGTTTTTCAACCCGTGCCGGTCGGTATAGGTACGGGTCAGTTTGCTGGCAATTTTTGTGCAATAGACCGGCGCGGTCAGTGCGCCAAAGGCATGATACAGCGCGGCAATGTCAAAGCGCCCAAAATGGAATAATTTTAGCACCTTGGGGTCTTCAAGCATACGGCATAAATTAGGTGCCTGATCTTGCCCAAGCGCCATCTGAACAAGATGCGCATCGCCGTCCCCGCTGGACATTTGCACTAGGCACAAACGATCCCGATGCGGATTAAGCCCCATGGTTTCACAGTCAATGGCGACCACAGGCCCCAAGTCTAGATTGTCCGGAAGATCGCCATGATAGAGAAAGTTACTCACTGTATAGGTCCTGCTTTGGTCAAGAAACGTTCTTTTCACATAAAGCGAACTGGCTGCTTTCGCAACTGTTGCGCAAGGGTGTCGGCAAGCTTAAGCCGCCCGCAAACTTGGTTGATCAGCGTTCTGCAGACTTGATAAAACTCAAAAAACGCGACATGAATTGGCCAATGAGGAGAACACGGCTGTGACACCCCGCGCAAAATGGCCAAACGGCGTTGCAAAAACGCTTGCTCTACCAGAGCAAACACTGGCGGCAAATTTAATCGCTTCTGCGCAAAAGTTTGCGCAGCGCACAGCGCTAATATTTCACGGGGCCCGTTACGACTATCAAACCCTCTTGGATCGGGTGGAAAGGCTAAGCGGGTATTTTCAGCACAGCCAGAGCCTGAAACCCGGCGACCGAGTGCTTTTGTTTATGCAAAACAGCCCGCAATTCGTTATTTCCTATTATGCCATCTTACATGCCGGGGGCGTTGTGGTCCCCGTCAATCCGATGTCGCGCAGCGCCGAGCTTGACTATATTCGCAGTGATACCGATGCAAAAATCATTTGCCATGGCGCTGAGCTCTGCGAGGTGATCGCGCCGCTTCTAGAGGCGGGTAAATTTAATTGCGCCTTGCTCGCCGATTATGCACAGATGGCCGATCCGAACTATGATCTGGCGCTGCCCAAAGGTTTGCACAAGCGGGATTTGGCGCCTTTAGCAGCCAAAGGTTTCACCCTCTGGCACAGTGTTATCGACCGTCATAGCCGCGCAGAAACGGCCTCAATTAGCCCTGATGACTTAGCTGTCATTCCCTATAGTTCAGGCACCACCGGACAGCCCAAGGGCTGTATGCACAGCCACCGCACGGTGATGGTCACTGCTGTGGGCGGGGTGCAATGGTACAGAATGGATGAAAACTGCGTCTCGCTTGCAACCATGCCGATGTTTCATGTCACCGGCATGCAGGCGGTGATGAACGGGCCGGTGTATGCAGGCGGTACTGTGGTGATCATGACCCGTTGGGATCGGCGCATCGCTGCCGAACTGATCCAGCGCTACGGTGTGACCCGCTGGCGCTCGATTGCCGCTATGGCGATAGATTTTGCCAATATGCCCGATCTTGAGCGCTATGACCTGTCAAGCTTGCGCGCAATCGGCGGCGGCGGCGCCGCCATGCCCGCACCCGTTGCCCATCGGCTAAAAACCATCACCGGACTTGATTACATCGAAGGCTACGGCCTAAGCGAAACCATGGCGGCCACCCATATTAATCCGGTCGAAGACGCGCGTCCGCAATGCCTTGGCATACCTGTGTTTGATGTGAACGCCTGTGTTTGGTCACCCCAAAGCGGCGCAAAGCTGGGCGCCAATGAAGTGGGCGAAATTCTACTGACCGGGCCGCAGCTTTTTTTAGGCTATTGGCAGCGGTCCAAAGAAACCGAAGAGGTCTTCGTTACAGTGGACGGCACGCGCTATTTTCGCACCGGGGATATGGGGTATGTGGATGAAGACGGTTATTTTTATATGGTCGACCGCCTCAAACGCATGATCAATGCGGCCGGATTTAAAGTCTGGCCAGCCGAGGTCGAAGCCATCATGCATGGCCACCCGGACATTGATGAGGTTTGCGTCATTGGCATTACCGACACGCGGCGCGGCGAAACCGCAAAAGCGGTGATTGTGCCCGCTGATCGTGAAAATCCACCCGATCCGGCCGATATCATCACATGGTGCAAAACCAATATGGCAGCGTATAAATGCCCAACCCATATTGAATTTGTTGCCAGTTTGCCAAAGTCAGGATCAAGCAAGGTGCTTTGGCGCGCGCTTACCGAGCAAGCCAGACAAAGCGATTAGAGCAAAAACGTAACGGCATTTGACAATTGACCACTTGTACATTGTGCCAAACAGCTTTTTTCTATTCTGACCAAACTAGGAAAATCACATGACGCCTGACAGTCTTTTTGGATTAACCGGCAAAACCGCTTTGGTCACTGGCGGCGCCACCGGTATTGGGCGGATGGCCGCCACAGGGCTGGCCGCTGCCGGCGTGCATGTGCTGATTGCAAGCCGCAAAGCCGAGGCCTGCGCCGAGGTTGCCGCCGCCATAAACGCCGCCGATCTTGCCGGCTCTGCTGATGGCTTTGGCGGGGATGTCGGCAGCGCCGAGGGTATTGAAGCCTTAATCAGTGCAGTGCAGCAGCGCACCGGCGCATTAAATATTCTGATGAACAACGCGGGGCGCACCTGGGGCATGCCGTTTGGCATTTTCCCCTATGACGCGTGGGAAAAGGTGATGGCCCTGAACGTGACTGGCATGTTCCAACTGACCCAAGGTCTGAGCGATATGCTGGCGGATGCGGGCACGGCGGACGATCCGGCGCGGGTGGTCAATGTGGGCAGTGTGATGGGCGAAGTGGCCATGGGCGACGGCGCCTATTCTTATTCGGTCTCGAAAGCCGGGGTGCATCATATGACCCGCATTCTGGCCAAAGAACTGTGCCCGCGTCATATCACGGTCAACGCTTTGGCCCCGGGGCCGTTTCAATCCGGGATGACCGATTTTGCCATCGGTCAGGACAGCGGCGCAGATCGGGTTGCCGAGCGGGTGCCAAGCGGCCGTATCGGGCGGCCAGAAGATATCGCCGCCTGTCTGCAGTTTCTCTGCGGCTATGGCGGATCTTATATAACCGGCGCAGTGATCCCTGTTTCTGGCGGCATCAATGTGGCCACCGGAGCTTCTATATTCGGCGAGGATTAAGCGATGAGCAGCATTGCACTAGATGATTTTTTAAAGCTTGAAGGCCACAAAGTTGGCACTTCGCGCTGGTTCGAGATTGATCAAAGCCGGATCGATAATTTCGCCGATGTGACCGAAGACCACCAGTTTATCCATGTAGATGCGAAAGCGGCCGAAAAAACGCCTTTTGGCACCACCATCGCACATGGGTTTTTGACCTTGTCGATGCTCTCGGCGATGATTTACGATGGGGTCCCAAACATCGAAGGCGCCGCCATGGGCATTAACTATGGCTTCGATAAAATTCGCTTTATCTCACCGGTCAAATCCGGTGCGCGTGTGCGCGCGCATTTCACATTGAACACCGTGCGCCACCCCAAACCAACCGAAGTGACCAATATCTGGGACATCACCGTAGAAATTGAGGGCCAAGAGCGCCCCGCGCTGATCGCCGAATGGATTGGCAGACAGTATTTTTAACCAAGGACCTCCAAAGAAATGACCAAACTTCCATCGCAACTAACGGGTCTGCGGCTTCCTGCCATCGCAGCGCCACTATTTATTATCTCTAACCCTGATCTGGTAATTGCCCAGTGCAAAGCCGGTATCGTCGGCTCGTTTCCGGCGCTCAACGCGCGCGAAAAAGACGGAGAGCCCATTGAACTAGAGCGATGGCTCAAACGCATCACGGAAGAGCTTGACCGGTATAACCAAGACAATCCAGACACCCCGGCCGCGCCCTTTGCTGTGAACCAGATCGTGCACCGCTCAAATGCGCGTCTTGATCGGGATATTGAAATCTGCGCCAAATGGAGAGTGCCGATTTGGATTACATCACTGGGGGCCCGTGTTGAGGTCAATGACGCCGCCCATAGCTGCGGCGGCATTGCGCTGCATGATATCATCAACAACCGCTTTGCCAAAAAAGCGATCGAAAAAGGCGCGGATGGATTGATCGCGGTCGCCGCAGGTGCGGGCGGGCATGCGGGCGCTTTATCGCCTATGGCCCTGATCAGCGAAATCCGCGAATGGTTCACCGGCCCGCTGATGTTATCGGGCGCGATTGCAACCGGCGACAGCATTTTGGCGGCCCAAGCCATGGGCGCCGATCTGGCCTATATCGGCTCGCCCTTTATCGCCACAAAAGAAGCCAATGCTGTCCCCGCCTACAAGCAGATGATTGTCGACAGCAGTGCCGATGATATTGTCTATTCATCGCTCTTTACCGGGGTAGATGGCAACTATCTAAAACCTTCGATCGCGCGCGCCGGAATGGACCCTGATAATCTGCCCAGCGCCGATGCCAGCTCAATGGATTTCTCCCAAGACCGCGAAAAGCCAAAATCATGGAAGGAAATCTGGGGATCAGGTCAGGGGATCGGCGCGATCAAAACGCATATGACAACCCAAGAACTGGTTGATCAACTCGCTACGCAATACGGTAATGCCAAAAATCGCCTGTTTGGGCAGGCCAATGGCTGAGCTTTATCTGGTCAGACATGCACAGGCCAGTTTCGGTGCGGATAATTATGACGTACTGTCTGAGCTTGGCCACGCGCAAAGCTTTGCCCTTGGGCAAGCCATCGCTGCTCAGGGCGTGCGCCCAGATCTTTGGGTCATCGGCGATTTAAACCGCCACCGCGAAACTTTGGACGGCATTCAAAGGGGCATGGGCATGGCGCCGGTGGCACCGGAAATTCACGCCGGGCTTAATGAATTCGACTTTACCGGCCTGCTGAATGCGCGCTTTGGAGCCGGCAGCGGCCCCAAGGATATGCACAGCGACCGCAAAACCCATTTCAAAACCCTGCGCGAAACTGTCTTGGCATGGCAGCGCGATGAAATTCCCAATCCTCCTGAGACATGGGCTGATTTTTCCCAGCGTATTAAGGCAGCGCGGCGGTTTATCATGCGCGACGGTCCGGCCACGGTTCTAGCGATCAGTTCGGGCGGCCCCATCGGTCAGATGGTGGCCTCGGTGCTGCAAACCCCAACCGATCAACAGATTAAACTGCAACTGCAGGTGAAGAACTGTTCGCTCACACGGTTTATTTTTACGCAAAAAGCCTGTTATCTACACGGGTTCAATGAAACACCGCACATCACGGCGGAAACGCATCAGTTTTTGACCTATAGCTAAAGGCCAACCATGTCAGACACTGCCCATTTAGATACCGAAGCTGTCAGCGCCTGGCTCAGCGAGCACTTGGCCGGTTTTCAAGGGCCAATGCGCGCTGAGAAATTTGTTGGTGGGCAATCAAACCCGACTTTCCGGCTGATCACGCCAGGCAAAGACTATGTGCTGCGCCGCAAACCGCCGGGCGTATTGCTCAAATCGGCGCATGCGGTAGATCGCGAATTTCGGGTGCAAAAGGCGCTTGAACACTCCGATGTGCCTGTGGCCCGCATGCATGTGCTGTGTGAAGATGATGCGGTGATCGGCTCTGCCTTTTATGTGATGGATATGGTTGACGGGATAAATTACGACAACCCGGTGCTGCCGGATGTTGCCCAAGAAGACCGCCGCAGGATCCAAGAGGAAATGAACCGTGTTTTGGCCGCAATCCATGATGTGGATATCGACGCGGTGCAGCTGTCAGACTTTGGCCCCGATGGCAATTACTATCAGAGGCAAATCAGCCGCTGGGCAAAACAGTATAAGGCCAGCGAGACAGAACATATCCCGGACATGGATGCACTTATCCAATGGCTGGAAAACAACCTTCCTTATGATGACGGCCAGCGGACCTTGGTGCATGGCGATTACCGGATCGACAATATGCTGTTTTCAAAATCCGGCCCCGAATGTCTTGCGGTGCTGGATTGGGAATTGTCGACCATCGGGCATCCCTATGCCGATCTGGCGGCGGTAATCATGCAATGGGCCATGCCGATAGGCCCCGAGGGGCGCGGGCTGGCAGGGATCGACCGTAAGGCCCAGGGCTTGATGGAAGATCAGGCCTTTATTGATCTTTATTGCGCGCGGCGCGGATTGGCCGGCATAGACCGGTTCGGGTTTTACTTGGCGTTTTGCTTTTTTCGCATGGCCGGCATTCTGCAAGGCGTGAAAAAGAGGGCGCTTGACGGCAATGCCTCAAACCCCGAGCGGGCGATGAAAGTTGGCCATTATGTTTCGGTTTTTGCCGCTGCAGGCTTAAAAGCCGCAAAAACAGTATGAGCGGCATGGAGCATCCTTCGCATTTCCCCAATGAGCGCCCCTATCCGTTACAGCGCCATCTAGGGTTCGTTTTGACCGACTGGTCCGAAGATTACTGCCGGCTTGAATTGCGTTTGGCAGATTTTTTGATGAACCGGCAGGGCATACCGCATGGGGGCGTCTATGCCACGCTGGCTGATACAGCGATGGGCTATGCCGGCTGTTTTGCCCCAAAGGGTGCGCCGCCACGCTGGGCCATGACGCTGAACCTAAGCGTCAATTATCTGGCCCAATGCAAAGGCGATCTTTTGATCGCCACGGCCAATCGCACCGGCGGCGGCCATAAAACCTTTTTCGCTGATGCCTCTATCAGCGATAACCTGTCCACAAAAATTGCCAGCGCAACTGGCGTATTCCGCTATCGTAGCAGCCCACCCTAAAGGAGAATAAGATGACCGAAACCATGCAGCGCATTGCCTTGGCCAGCAGGCCAATGGGCGCCCCTGTTGATGATGATTTTCTATTGGAAAATATCCCTATGCCCGTTCCTGCCGAGGCCGAGGTGCTGGTCAAGGTGCATTATATGTCGCTCGACCCCTATATGCGCGGCCGCATGGATGATGCAAAATCCTATGCCAACCCGGTGCCACTTGGCGGCACAATGGAAGGCGGGGGCGTGGGCCAAATTGTGGCCTCAAATGCCGCCGATTATGCAGTTGGCGATTATGTGTTTGGAATGCTCGGTTGGGCCAGCCATGCCTGCCTTAGAGCCAAAGAGCTGCAAAAACTTGACCCAAAACTGGCGCCGATCACCACCGCTCTTGGGGTGCTGGGAATGCCGGGGTTTACCGGCTGGTACGGGTTGATGGAACTGGGCCGGCCCAAGGCCGGTGAAACCCTTGTTGTGGCCGCGGCCACCGGCCCTGTCGGCTCAATGGTGGGTCAGGTTGCGAAGGCGCGCGGGCTGCGCACAGTCGGCATTGCGGGCGGCGCAAAAAAATGCGCGCTCGCAGTGGAAAAGTTCGGGTTTGATGTCTGTCTCGATCACACAGAATACGCCGATGGCAAAGCGATGCGCGCCGCCATCACCGAGCACTGTCCAAAGGGTGTGGATATTTATTTTGAAAATGTGGCCGGCAAGATTTTCGAAGGCGTACTGCCGCTGATGAATGTGGGGGGGCGTATTCCGCTTTGCGGTTTGATCAGCTGGTATAATGCCGGTGCTCTGGGTGCAAATGCAGGCGGAGAGAAGGACAATTTGCCAAAACTATGGCGCACTATTCTTGTAAACCGGCTGTCGGTGAACGGATTTATCATTTCCGATCATTGGGACCGCTATGGTGATTTTCTGCGCGACGTTGGGCCAATGCTGGCGAAAGGCCAAATTGCCTATCAAGAGGACATCACCGAGGGGCTTGAAAACGCGCCGCGGGCGTTCATGGGTCTGCTGACCGGGGAAAACTTTGGCAAACAGATCGTCAAGGTGAACTGATCTTGGGTAAAGCGCCGGGTGGTTTCAAATTCCCGAACGGCGCTTTTCTACCGCTTGCCATTTTCACAAGCAGCGCTGTTATAAAAAAATGAGGGCTCCGATGCGGTTGCCAGAACCCTCATGTCACCCCTTGTGCTCCCACGGCACGTCAGGTTTCTAGATCGGGTCCGGCCGTCCTGGCGCGGTATTTATAGTTAACCTAGGTTAGCCCATAAAGCCAAGAACCAAAGGACGCAAATTTTCTTTAAATCACACTCACTGTTCTCACGCTGACCGATCTGCTTAAATCATTGCGCCAGTCAGCGCGAAGCGGCGCCAAACACTCCGGCTTAATACCGATAATGTTCGGGCTTGAACGGCCCCTCTGGCGTGACACCAATATAGTCAGCCTGATCTTTATCCAATGTGGTCAGCTTGACACCGATCCGGTCCAGATGCAGCCGCGCCACTTTTTCATCAAGGTGCTTGGGCAGGATATAGACGTCGTCGTTATAATCATCGCCCTTGGTCCACAGCTCGATCTGGGCCAGCACTTGGTTGGTAAAGGATGCCGACATCACAAACGACGGATGGCCGGTTGCATTGCCAAGGTTTAAAAGACGGCCTTCTGACAACAGGATCAAACGGTTGCCCGAGGGCATTTCGATCATATCGACCTGCTCTTTGATATTGGTCCATTTATGGTTTTTAAGATGGGCCACTTGGATTTCATTATCGAAATGGCCGATGTTGCCCACGATTGCCATATCTTTCATGCCGCGCATATGCTCGATGCGGATAACATCTTTGTTGCCAGTGGTGGTGATAAAGATATCCGCTGTGTCGATCTGATCTTCAAGCAGCACCACTTCAAAGCCGTCCATCGCCGCTTGCAAAGCACAGATCGGATCAACTTCGGTAACTTTCACGCGCGCGCCCGCGCCGCGCAGTGAAGCAGCAGAGCCTTTGCCCACATCGCCATAGCCGCACACAACAGCCACTTTGCCGGCCATCATCGTGTCGGTGGCGCGGCGGATACCATCCACCAGCGATTCTTTACAGCCATATTTATTATCGAACTTAGACTTGGTGACGCTGTCGTTCACATTGATCGCCGGAAACGGCAATTGGCCCTGTTTGACCAGCTCATAGAGCCGGTGCACGCCAGTGGTGGTTTCTTCGGACACACCTTGGATCATATCACGCTGCTTGGTGAACCAGCCGGGGCTTTCGGCCATACGCTTTTTTATCTGTGCAAAGACCGCCTCTTCTTCTTCCGAGGTGGGCACTTCGATCAGGTCGGTTTCACCGGCTTCTACCCGCGCGCCCAGCAACACATAAAGCGTTGCATCGCCGCCATCATCCAAAATCATATTCGCGCCTTCGGGGAACAAAAAGGACCGGTCAAGGTAATCCCAATGTTCGGTCAGGCTTTGACCTTTGATCGCAAAGACCGGTGTTCCGCCTGCTGCAATGGCCGCCGCCGCATGGTCTTGGGTCGAAAAGATGTTACATGAGGCCCAGCGCACATCTGCGCCCAGTTCAACCAGTGTTTCAATAAGAACCGCGGTTTGAATGGTCATATGCAGCGAGCCAACGATGCGCGCGCCGGTCAGTGGCTTGCTTTCGCCATATTCCTTACGCAGCGCCATCAAGCCGGGCATTTCGGTTTCGGCAATATTTAATTCTTTGCGGCCAAATTCGGCCAGGGCAATGTCTTTGACGATATAATCAGTGCTCACGGGTTCGATCTCCTAAAATTCTCAACTCGGCGCGTAGCATAACTTAGATCACACGGCAATCAGGTAAAGCAGCACGTCACTTTTGTCTCACGCATCCCGCTAGCTGCAAAGAAACAAAGTTCCCTGATGCCCAAAGCTTGCGCATAGTGCCTGCTTCGTGCAGACATCATTACAACTGCAAGAGGCCTAAATGAAACAACCACGCGCATGGCAACGAATGCTTTCGGGTCGCCGGCTCGATTTACTCGATCCGACGCCTGTCGATATCGAGGTAGAAGATATTGCTCATGGGCTGGCTTTTGTGGCGCGCTGGAATGGCCAAACCCAGGGCGATTTTGCCTATTCCGTGGCCGAGCATTCGCTGCTTGTTGAAGATATCTATGGCCGTCTTGTCCCCAAAGCCCCCGCCAAATGGCGACTTGCCGCCCTGCTGCATGATGCGCCCGAATATGTCATCGGGGATATGATTTCGCCGGTCAAAGCCGCCGTAGGGCCGGGCTATGAAGCGCTGGATGAGCGGCTGAGCGCCGCGATCCATATTCGCTTTGGCCTGCCCGCCAAACTGCCAACGGCGATTAAAAAGCAGATTAAAAAGGCCGACAAAATAAGCGCCTGGATGGAGGCCACCCAGATCGCAGGGTTTTCTGCCAAAGAGGCCAATGGTTTTTTCGGGGTGCCAGATCACAGCCTTATCAACGCTCTAAAAATTGATCTGCGCGCACCCAAAGCGGCGCGGCAGGCTTATATTGACCGGCACAAATATCTGCTGTCGCAGTTATGAGCCAAATCAAACTCAGCCCGGCCACCCCAGCAGATGCGGACGCGCTTGCCGCGCTGCTGACCCAGATTATCCAGACGGGCGGCACCACCGCCCATTTACACCCTTTCGATGGAGAGCGCCTGCTCAACCATTATCTTGCGCCGCCCTTGGCCATCAGCTGCTTTGTGGCCGAGGTCGGCGGAACCATTGCCGGGTTTCAAGCGCTAGAGTGGAGCGATCCAAACTGGCCTGGGCCAGACAGCTTACCCGCCGACTGGGCCTTGATCGCCAGCTTTGTGGATGCAGATTTTCAGGGCCGCGGTTTTGGCAAAGCGCTTTTTACAAAAACCCTCGCCGCTGCGCAAAACGCGGGCGCGCGCTGCATTGATGCAACAATCCGCGCCGACAATCAGGGGGGGCTCGCGTTTTACACATCGCTCGGGTTTACCGATTACAGCAGGCTGCGGGACATACCCTTGTCGGACGGCACGCTTGTGGATCGGGTTCGCAAAAAGCTAATAGTTTGAACAGGCTACATCACCCTTAAGCCGGAGCGCCTTTGGCGAGGTTCAAAACTCTAAGCGGTTGCATATTTGGGATCAATTCACGAAGGCTTTGTCCTTCCGCCGGCTCTGCAGTCATACGAAAACTAATACTTACAGCCGGCAGCGTGCGAAACCGTTTTTGTTCCTTTGGGTCTTGAAAGCTTTGAAACACTGGAATGTCCTCCGGAATATCCGGTATCGGTTTGTCAGGATAATCGTTCATATAAATGGCTGCTGAAGGCTTTAAAGTCAGATCGCTCGAGGTTTCACAGTGTCCTTTGAAGAACATGAACACGTGGTCTTGATAGCCCGGGTGATCCACGGCAAGCACAGCATAGCAGGTTGTGTAATAAACCCGTGTCGACTTTGCTTCGCTGCGAAGCTGTACAGGCTGCATAAACTCAAGCCCTTCAACGCAGGTGATGTCCGAGTGGATATATAATAAATGCGGCAACGGGTCCGCAGAACTGCCACCCTGCGCGGCGCCCCATGCCAAAGCCTGCCGGCAATCTTCGCACCCGCAAACCAAACTTAGCTGCGGGAAGGCAGGGCGCAATGAAATCGCGCAGCGCCCACATGTATATCTAATATCAAAACCCATCGCGCAGTTTCCTGTAAATCCCTGTACCGCTATTAGCCCTCACTCGTGTAGTACTAAACCAGTTTTGTAAAAACAAAATGGCTAGACCGCAGAACGGTGAAAAGACTGATTTAAATGACGGGGTTAACGCCCCATATCCGAGGTGATTTTACCCAGCGTTAGAGCCGAATTTCGGTCAGTTTTCGCACCACCGTTAAACTGACGCGATACTGACGCAATACCAACGTGGGAATTTACAGTTTTACCGTGGGCTGCGTTTGGCCAAGATGCGCTGCAATGTGCGGCGGTGCATGTTCAGCCGGCGGGCGGTTTCGGACACATTGCGATCGCACAGCTCATAGACGCGCTGGATATGTTCCCACCGAACACGATCAGCGCTCATCGGGTTTTCAGGCGGCGGCGGTAGGTCATCGCCACTGGCCAAAAGCGCGTTGGTGATATCGGTCGCATCAGCCGGTTTGCTAAGGTAATCGGTGGCACCAATTTTCACTGCAGCCACTGCCGTGGCAATGGCCCCATAACCTGTCAAAACCACAACACGGCAATCCGGTCTCTTGGTGCGCAGCACCTCAACCACATCCAAACCATTGCCGTCTTCCAAGCGTAGATCAATCACCGCATAGGCAGGTGGCCGCGCTGTTGAAATCGCCCGACCGGCCGCAACAGAACCCGCCGTTTCAACCGAAAAACCACGTTTTTCCATTGCTTTAGCCAAGCGGCGCAGAAACGGCTCGTCATCATCTACCAACAACAGCGAAGGATCAGGACCTAACTCTTGTAGATTTTTCTCTGACACCGGAAAACCCCCTTATCGGCCTGTGCTGATAGGCTATTTAGTGCTGTTTACCAACGGGGTCAAACCGAACTGGGCAACACTTTATGATTTATCAATAAAGCATGCCGCTTTTGCCGCAAGCGCCTCGGGGCCCACGTCGCGGCGAAAAAATTCGACCACCCCATGCTCGGGTAGCACCAGATAGGTCATGGTT
>CBFHXE010000018.1:33834-34248 GCA_965659715.1 uncultured Paracoccaceae bacterium
TGGTTGAATGATCTACGAGATAGTATTCATCGTCGTCATCGTGGGCTTTGTAGTAGGTGCGATATGCCCTGCTGGCGGCTTTGACCTGCTCGGCCGACCCTGTCAGTCCGATCATACGCGGATGGATCGCTTCGGCATAGTCACCAACCACTTCAGGCGTATCCCGCTTGGGATCTATTGAAATAAATACAGGATTGGCGGTTTTTCCGTTTTCTTCAAGCACATCAATGGCTTCTGCATTCCGTATCGTATCCATCGGGCAAACGTCAGGACAAAAAGTATATCCGAAATACACCAGAGATGGCGCGGTAATGACATCTGCATCAGTGACGGTTTTTCCCGCGCTATCAAGCAGGCTAAACGGGCCGCCGATCTGGCCAACTCCGCCAGCGACTGCGCTGCTGCGACAACTGG
>CBFHXE010000019.1:0-33954 GCA_965659715.1 uncultured Paracoccaceae bacterium
GATGATCGAGAAAGCGGCGCAGACAGAGGGCGGCTTTGATCCAAGCACCGGATATAACTATCCTCAGCTGATTTCAAAATTTGCGATGGGCGCAGTGTTCTATAATCAGGCGGTTGATAACTACCTTGACGAAAAACTGAGAGCGGACAACAAGCCAAACGGCAAACCTTATAAAGAGGGCGCACATTACACCGGTAAAGAGCACTCTTGGGATGAAGCCTTTGGATATTGGGGCGCAGCAGCGCATAGCCTTAATCTAAGTGCAGGCGACAACTACGATGTTGCCAAAATGAAAAATCTGGCTGCGGCAGATGCCAATGGCGATGGGCTTATTGATCTAAAATCTGAAATGACCTTTGCCCATGCCTATTATGCATCGAGCTTTGATAAAGGTGGCAACACCAATTACATGAGCACGGTCACCCAGGCATTTATTGATGGCCGCTCAGTGATTACCTCTGCCAATGGCGAAAACCTAACAGATGCCCAGCGGGCGCAACTGGTTGCCTATGCAGAAGTGATCGGTAGCAATTGGGAAAAAGTCATTGCCGAGGCTGTGTTTAAATATGCAGGCTCTGTCAAGCTAGAGGCGCTGATGGCAGAAAATGGCGATACAACAAAAGCCTTCGCTACTTATGCCAAGCATTGGGGTGAGCTAAAAGGCTTCTCAATGGCGCTTCAGGTTGGTAAGAAAAACCTTGGCGAGTCCGCGGTTAAAATGAACCGCCTTATCGGATATGGTCCGGTTTTGATGAATGCCTCACAAGTCACTGGCATGGATTCGCAAGGCAACTTCATAAAGGACGAAGCTAAGTCTTGGGGTGAGTACAAGTTGCATATGCTCAAGCTTCAAAACATGCTGGCTGATCAATTTGGCTTGGCTGCAAAAGTGAACGACCAGACCGCAAATATGGCTGATCTGGCAGACAAGCTTGGCTCAGCTGATAGCGCCGAGAACGACTAATTCGGCTCTGGAAAATTGGCTCCGGCAGGGATAGTCTCTGCCGCAGTTATGCGTCAAAATAAGGTGTGATGGCTGTGCAGGTTTTCGACTTTGGCATAAGCGTATTCGAGCATTTCTTTGACCCCAAAAAGCGGCTTTTCATTGGATATTTGATCGCTGCCTTGGGCATTGCCTTTTTTTGGCTGCTGATTTCTAAAAAACTCACAATCCGCAATTCTTTGCGCAAAATCTTTGACCGCAGTGTGTTTTTCTCGACCTCGTCGCGCGCGGACTTCAAGGTGTTCTTGATCAACCGCGCTTTTACTTTGTTTATCTCGCCTTTGCTGCTCACCCAGTTGGTCGTGGCCACGTTTATTTTTAATCTTCTGTTGAAAATAGACTGGGGCACATGGTCGTTTGCGCTTGAGCCATCTAAAGCTGTCGTGGTGGCCTCATTTACCTTTTGCGTCTTTGTAATGGATGATTTTACCAAATACATCGTGCATAGATGGATGCATAAATGGCCTCTGCTGTGGTCGCTGCACAAAGTGCACCATTCTGCATCACATTTAACACCGATCACCATTTACCGCACACACCCGCTTGAAGGCATCGTATTTTCACTGCGCAGTGCTTTTGCGCAGGGTA
The DNA here is from genome assembly GCA_965659715.1 of uncultured Paracoccaceae bacterium. Taxonomy (GTDB): domain Bacteria; phylum Pseudomonadota; class Alphaproteobacteria; order Rhodobacterales; family Rhodobacteraceae; genus CABZJG01. Next base: position 1,592 of record CBFHXE010000019.1, read on the forward strand.
TATCAATCGCAGTGTTCTTTTATCTGTTTGGCAATCAGGTGGATTTGTTCACTGTCTTGGGCGCTAATGTGTTGGTTTTTGCCTTTAATGTTGCCGGCTCAAACTTGCGCCATTCGCACATCGGTATTCAATACTGGCGCTGGCTTGAATATATTCTAATCTCACCTGCTCAGCACCAGTTACATCACTCTATTGCCGAAGAGCATTATGATAAAAACTTCGGGGCCACTTTGGCCTTGTGGGATTGGCTTTTTGGATCGCTGCACCATTCTGTTGAAACCGAAGGATTAGCGCTTGGGGTCAGTGATGACACCAGTGATGCAGCGCATGGGCTTTATGCGCTCTATATCTTGCCACTGCTCGAAATGGGCAGGTATTTGACGAACAAAACGAAAGAGTTAAAACCTGCCCTAGGGCGGGTTGCTCACAGATTGCCTTGGCGTGCGAAGCCGGGTTTAAAAAACAGGATTAAATCATCACTATGACATCGCTCCGAAAAACTAATCTAATCTTCTTCTTTAGCGCCTGCGCCATGTTGTTTTCGAATATCGCGGCCGCGACTAATTTGAATATTTATTCGCATCGGCAACCCTTTTTAATTGATCCTTTCCTCAAAGCCTTTACGGAAAAAACAGGCATTAAAACCAATGTGCTTTATTCGACCAAGGGTTTGGCGCAGCGGCTAAAGGCCGAGGGTGAAAACAGCCCGGCAGATGTCATTCTAACGGTCGATATTGGCAGATTGTACATCTATCAAGATCTTGAATTGCTGAGCCAAGTCCAATCTGATGTTCTGCAAGCCAATATTCCGGCCCATCTTCGCAGCACCGATAATACATGGTTTGGCCTTTCCAAACGGTCGCGTATCATTGTGACATCGAAAGATCGTGTGGCCGTTGGTGAAATTGAAAACATTGAGGATTTGGCTGACCCCAAGTGGGAAGGGCGGATTTGCGTGCGGCCCGGAAGCCATGTCTATAACCGGGCGCTGATGGCCTCTATGATCGCAGCGCATGGCGCTGAGGCTGCAGAGCAGTGGGCCCAGGGCCTTGTCGATAATTTGGCGCGCCGGCCTCAAGGCAATGATCGTGCGCAAGTTAAGGCCATTTATGAGGGCCAATGCGATGTGGCCATTATTAATAATTATTATTTTGGAAAGCTGAAATATTCCGAAGATGAAAGCCAACGCCAATGGTCTCAGGCGCTTAATCTTGTGTTTCCAAACCAAGGCGCAGATGAGCGCGGCGCGCATGTCAATATCTCTGGCGGTGGGATCGCAAAGCATTCTAAAAACAAAGCGGCGGCTAAGGCGCTTTTGGAATTTCTCACCGAACCGATGTCGCAGCAGCTTTACGGCGCGATCAACTTTGAGTATCCAGTGAACTCAAATGTACCTGCCTCAGAAGAGCTACAAAGCTGGGGGACATTCAAAGAGGATAAATTGCCCATTTTGAAAATCGCCGAACTGTCGCGGGAAGCGCAGAAAATCATTGATCGCGTCGGTTGGTAGGTGTTGCTCGCGCTTCGCCGATCTTTCGATATATGGAGCGCAAGCGTTTTCACTCTTGCAGTGGTGATTTTTTGCCCAATCCTCTCGCTTATTTATCTTAGTTTTGGTGACAGCGAAGGGTTGTGGAGCCATTTGCTCGAATCGGTTTTGGCGCGCTATGTGTCCACGACAGTGGCGCTTATGCTTGGGGTGTCCTGTTTGACATTGCTGTTTGGTGTGACAACAGCATGGATCGTGGCGGCCTATCAATTTAGGTTTTCCAAAATTTTGGACATGGTGATTTTGCTACCAATTGCCTGTCCGGCGTATTTGGTGGCCTATGCCTATACTGATTTTTTTGAATATGCCGGACCGGTTCAGGGCGCTTTACGCGACATGATGGGATGGAAAACTGCACGCGATTATTACTTTCCTGAAATTCGATCGCTGGGCGGGGCTATCTTTGTTCTTTCTTCGGTGCTTTATCCCTATGTGTATCTTTTATCGCGCACGGCATTTCGCCATATCCCGTCGAGTTTTTACGAAGTTGCGGCGATTTCAAACCGAAATGTTTTTTGGAATATTTGCCTGCCTCTGGCGCGCCCTGCCATTGTTGCAGGCCTTGCGCTGGTGTGTATGGAGGTGGTCTCGGATTTTGGAACGGTTGAATTCTTTTCCCTAGAAACACTGACGTTGGGTATATTTAACGTCTGGATCGGGATGAATAATATCACCGCCGCGGCGCAAATTTCAACATTCACGTTTATCTTTATCATACTGCTTTTATTAACAGAAATGTATTCTAGGTCACGCAAGCGATTTAATGACACAAGCAAAAAGCAAACTGTTGCCAAACCTAAAATGGTAACCGGTTTCAAAGCGGTATTGCTGTATGTCGTCTGTTTGACCCCGGTGATTTTCGGGTTTGTCACACCAGCGGCTATTTTACTTTGGAACGTCGTGAAATCAACGGATATTGCTGCCTTTAGGGCCGTGGTCGGAGTGCTGCAAAATAGCCTTTTCATTGCCGCTTTGGGGGCGGGGCTGATTATGGGCAGCGCCATTCTTGTGGCCAGTGCTGCAAAGTTTAATGGCAACAGGATTATTCAGGTTGTCGGCAACCTGTCTGCAACAGGGTATGCCTTTCCCGGCACCATGTTGGCGATCGGGGTGCTGGTGTTTTTGGGGTTTGTTGACCGCGGAATAAATGCTGTGAGTTTGGGATTTGGCAACGTGTACCTCAGCGGGACTATTTTGGCGTTGCTTTTTGCCTATCTGGTGCGCTTTCAAGCGGTCGGTTACGGATCGGTGACGTCGGGGTTGACCAAAATTCCACCTAATTTGATTGCATGCAGCCGCTCGCTCGGAATGACATCACACTCTACAATGCGCCGTATCACCATTCCATTGATTCGAAATTCAATCATTGCGGGGGGTGTTTTGGCTTTTGTGGACATTATGAAAGAACTGCCGATGACATTGCTGCTGCGGCCGTTCGATTTTGAAACCCTCGCGACCTATTCCTATCAGTTTGCGCATGATGAGTTGATGGATCAGGCCTCGCTGCCAGCGCTTGTGATCGTTGTTGTCGGGCTGATCCCGGTTGTATTTTTGAACAGGCTGCTGCGCGCCTAAGACTAAAACTTGGTTGCTCGCTTGGCTTTGTCGATGACTTTCGCCGCCTCCCATATCGCATCCATTTCTTCTAATGTGGATTGCTCAGGCATTTTGCCGCGCTCGGCCAAGGTGCGCTCGATATGTTTAAACCGGCGGGTAAATTTTGCGTTAGCGGATCGTAGCGCTTCTTCGGCGTCGATTTTTAGATGCCGGCCAAAGTTAACCATGACAAATAAAAGATCGCCGAACTCTTCCTCAACCTCGGCCTGCGACAGGCTACTTTTCGCGTCGTTTAATTCATGCGCTTCTTCTAGCATCTTATCCAGCACCTGATCAATTTCGGGCCAATCAAAGCCAACCCGCGCAGCGCGCTTTTGCAGCTTGATTGCTCGCATCAGCGCCGGAAGCGCCAGAGCCACATCATCAAGCGTGCCTTGTTTAGCTTTTTCTGCACGCTCGGCAGCTTTGACGGCCTCCCAGTCCGCCGTTTGCTGCTGGGCAGATTTCTCGCGGCTTTCATCGCCGAAAACATGCGGATGACGCGCGACCATTTTATTGCTAATTGCATTGGCCACATCGTCAAAATCAAACAGCTTTTCTTCACTGGCCATTTGCGTGTGATAAACGGTTTGCAACAGCAAATCGCCCAATTCAGCCTGAAGGTCTTGCCAGTCTTGCCGCTCAATGGCGTCGGCCACCTCATAGGCTTCTTCAATGGTATAGGGCGCGATTGATGCAAAATCCTGTTCAATATCCCAAGGGCATCCGGTGTCCGGATCGCGCAGAGCGCGCATAACCTCGATCAAACGGGGCATGCCGCCTTTTGGGTCTTCGACCAGTTTTTTATCATAGGGCATTGCATGACTCGCATAGTTGAGGTCAGATGCAGATTAGCAATCCATAGAAGAGAGTCCAGAACATGCCCGTGATAAATAGCATTGCCGGATTTGCTGACGAAATGCGCGGCTGGCGCCGCCATCTGCATCAGCATCCCGAGTTAGGATTAGACTGCCATAAAACCGCAGAATATGTGGTGGATCGTCTACGTGAATTTGGCATCTCCGAAATACACACCGGCATTGCCCAATCCGGTGTTGTGGCGATCATAGAAGGCAAGGGCGTGGGTCCGACCATTGGACTTCGGGCGGATATGGATGCGCTGCCCATGACAGAAACCAGCGGTGTAGACTGGGCGTCAAAAACCCCCGGCCATATGCATGCCTGCGGCCATGACGGGCATACCACAATGTTACTTGGGGCCGCTAAATACCTTGCTCAAACGCAAAATTTTTCAGGTCGTGTGGCCTTGATTTTTCAACCGGCCGAAGAAGGCGGCGGCGGCGGAGAGATTATGGTCAACGAAGGGATCATGGACCGCTTTGATATCTCTCAGGTCTACGGCATTCACAATACGCCAACAGCTGAATTGGGCGAGTTTTACACCACGCCCGGGGCGCTTATGGCCGGCGCGGATGTGTTTCATGTCAATATCAAAGGGCAGGGCGGCCATGCGGCTTATCCGCATGAAACACGCGATCCGATCATTGCAGCGGTCGCGATTGCGCAAGCTTTTCAAACCATTGTCACACGCAGCTCGGACCCGATGGATCAGCTGGTCATATCCGTGACCCAAATCCACGCAGGCACGATCGACAATATTATTCCCGACACGGCGTATGTGAACGGAACAGTGCGAATTTTCGACAAATCTGTTCAAGCCATGGTTCGGCAAAGAATGCAAGAAATTGTCGCAGGTCAGGCTGCAACCTATGGAGTGGAGGCAGATTTTGAGTATGAAGTTGGCTATCCGCCGACCATCAATCATCCTGAGCAAGCCGCATTTGCGGTTGATATTGCCAAAGAGATTTCCGGCGAGGATATGGTGGATCCGGACAGAGGTCAGGAAATGGGCGCTGAGGATTTTTCCTATATGCTTGAGGCCCGCCCCGGCGCCTATCTGTTCTTGGGCATCGGGGAGGCCGCAGGATTGCACAACCCCAATTATGATTTTAACGATGATGCAGCCCCTTATGGGGCGTCGTTTTTTGCGCGTCTGGTTGAAAAAGCCCAACCTGTAAGCTAGGACCGGTGGTGGACAGTGAGGAAGATATAAAGTGCCCTTAGAAGACGCAAGAAAACAAATCGACCATGCCTTTACACGCAAAGACTTGCGTGGGCTAAGCTTTGAAAATGCCTTTGGTGGTGCCACCTCTTTTATGCGCCGAAAATATACCAAAGACCTTCAGGATGTAGATTTAGCCGTTACAGGCATTCCTTTTGATCAAGCGGTGACCAACCGGCCGGGTGCGCGCTTTGGGCCGCGCGCGGTCCGCGAGGCCAGTACTTTGCAGACTTTTGATCCGCCGTACGGTTGGGATTTTGATCCGTTTTCTGAATGCAATATTATCGATTACGGCGATCTGGCCTTTGACTATGCCCAGATATCCGCCTTTCCTGCCGCCTTAAATTCTCACATCCAGACCATTTTAAATGCGGATGTAGCGAGCATTGCGCTGGGCGGTGATCATTACGTATCTTTTCCAATTCTTCAGGCCTATGCAGAAAAATACGGGCCAGTGTCCCTGTTGCAGTTTGATGCGCATTCGGACACATGGCCGGATGATGATATGAGCCGGGTTGATCACGGAACCATGTTTTACAAAGCGGTCAAAACAGGTCTTATTGATCCTTCCCGCTCGGTTCAGGTCGGGATTAGAACCACCAATGAAGATAGGCTGGGGGTCAATACCATAGATGCCCGCGAAGTGCATGAAACAGGCCCGGTGGCCGTGGCCAAGAAAATAAAGTCCCTGCTCGGCGATGCGCCGACCTACCTTAGTTTTGATATCGATTGTCTTGATCCGGCCTTTGCGCCCGGAACCGGCACGCCGGTCTGGGGTGGGCTTTCTTCGGGGCAGGCGGCAATTATTCTGCGCGATTTGGCAGGGATAAATATCCTCGGCGGGGATGTGGTTGAAGTCTCGCCGCAATATGACAGCAGTGGGGCCACGGCTGTTGCTGGTGCCCATGTGGCTGTGGAATTGATCTGCCTTTGGGCACACAGGCATAAACGGAACGGATGATCCTATGTTTCTTTTGAAAGTGCTGCTGGGCGCCTGTGGCGTCATCATGGTTTTGGGGCTTTTGTGGATACGGTTTGCGCCGATTTATAAAGACAGCTGGCATGTGACAACACGCGCAGAGCGCGACAAAGCCTTTATGGGCGGCGTCATACGCTTTTTGCCCGCAGCAGGCAAAGCAGAGTTAAACCAACTGCTGGCCGTGATCGAGCAAGCGCCGCGCACCAAACATATTGCCGGCAGCGAAAAAAAGGGAATGGTTACGTATGTGACCCGTACAAAGGTGTTTGGCTTTCCCGATTTTACCACACTCTGGCTATCTGATACCGGCTTGCATATTTATGCACGGGTGCGCTTTGGACGGATTGATTTTGGGGTGAATAGGGCACGCGTTGCCGACTGGCTAAGCCAAGCGGGGCTTGCGGATAACTCTTGACGTCCGTGTGTGAATAGATCACATCAACCCTATGATACCCTTAGATAAGCTTGCACAAATTCAGCAACGTTTCCAGTTTCTGGAAGCCAAGATGAATGATGGAGTTTCGGGCGAAGAAATCGCTCAATTGGCAAAGGAATACGCCGAAATAAAGCCGGTGATTTCTCAGATAGAACAGTATCAGGCGCTGATTGAGCAAATCAACGATGCCACTGAAATGCTCAACGATCCCGATATGAAGGCCTTGGCTGAGGAAGAGCTGCCAGAGCTGAAAGCGCAATTGCCTGAGTTTGAGGCGGCGCTGCAACTTGCACTTTTACCCAAAGATGCTGCTGATGCGCGGCCGGCAATTGTTGAAATTCGTCCCGGAACGGGCGGTGAAGAAGCAGCCTTATTTGCCGGGGACCTACTGCGGATGTATCAACGGTATTCAGAAGCACGCGGCTGGAAGTTTGAGTTGATCGAAGAACAGCAAACCGAGCTCGGCGGCATTAAAGAAGTCGTTGCCCATGTGCGCGGCGAAGGGGTCTTTGCGCGTTTGAAGTACGAAAGTGGTGTGCACCGCGTGCAGCGCGTGCCCGAAACCGAAAGTGGTGGGCGGGTGCATACCTCGGCGGCAACCGTAGCCGTGCTGCCTGAAGCAGAGGATGTGGATATCCAGATTAATGCCAATGATCTGCGGATCGATACAATGCGCAGTTCTGGAGCCGGCGGCCAGCACGTAAATACAACGGATTCAGCGGTGCGAATTACCCATCTTCCCACCGGCATCGTTGTGACAAGTTCGGAAAAATCTCAGCACCGCAACCGCGAAATTGCGATGCAGGTTCTAAAGACAAGGCTTTATGATCTTGAGCGCCAGCGGGTTGATGATGAACGCTCGGCAGACCGAAAGTCACAAGTGGGCAGCGGCGACCGTTCAGAGCGGATTAGAACCTATAATTTCCCCCAAGGCAGGATGTCGGATCATCGGATCAATTTAACGCTTTATAAGTTGGATCAGGTGATGCAAGGCGATCTTGATGAAATGATAGATGCGCTGACAGCAGATGCTCAGGCCAGTATGCTGGCTGACCTTAATCAATGATTTTACGCGAATTAATGATGCAGGCTCAAGCACGGTTGCAGGACGCAAATATTGAAAACCCAGGGCGGGATGTTCGCAAATTGGCAGCGGCTGCTCTGGCAGTGCCTGCCGAACGGCTAACCCTTATTTCCGGCAGCCCCGCTAGTTCAGACCAGGTGGCGCAGTTCGACGCTTATGTGTCCCAAAGGCTTGCGCGCAAACCTGTTGCACGAATTTTGGGTTATCGTGAGTTTTGGGGCCGCGAGTTTGAAATTTCAGCTGATGTTTTAGACCCGCGTGGGGATACGGAAACTATCGTGCTTGAGGCGTTAAAAACGCCGGCTAAGCGTCTGCTTGATCTGGGCACAGGCAGCGGCGTTCTGGCGGTGACCTTGCTTGCGGAATGGCCAGATGCAAACGCTGTTGCAAGCGATATTTCAAATGCTGCTTTGGCAATTGCAAAAACAAATGCTGCCAAGCATGGCGTCGCTGCGCGAGTTGAATTTTGCTGCTCTGATTGGTTGGACAAAATTTCAGGACAGTTTGATTTAATTGTCTCAAACCCGCCTTATATTGCAGAAAGCGAATTGTCTGTGTTAAGCCCAGATGTAACACATTTTGATCCGAAAATTGCCCTCAGCCCGGGAAAAGATGGTTTGCTGGCCTATAGGGCGATTGCCCGCGATGCCCAAAATCACCTTTTGCCTAGTGGACGGTTGATTGTTGAAATTGGTGCGTCGCAGGGTGCAGACGTTAAAAAAATATTTACTCAAATAGGCTATCAAGAAATAGAAATTCTGAAGGATTTAAACGAACGAGATCGTGTGGTTATTGCAAAAATGCGAGAATAAACGTCACAGTTTTGCAATTTTACATCTAATTGCATTTTTTTTATGGAAAATGATGAATCACTCTTGAAACACAGTACCCGATCAGTTTACCTGATGACAGTCGCAAGATGGGAACACACTATGTTATCCTCGCGACGTATAATCCTAATCGTTTTTAACTTGGTTTTCTCAACCACAAAAAAACGACATGAGCGTCATATAGCACAGGGCTAGAAAGCTTATAATGAGATCATCTAAATCCCGTTCGCGGTCTAAACAGAACCGCAACCGTTCGGTCGGAAATGTCGTTAACAGAGTTTTTGATAGCTCTGGACCGGAAGGAAAAGTGCGGGGTACCCCGCAGCAAATTATTGAAAAATACAACCAACTTGCACGAGATGCTCAGCTTGGTAACGACCGTGTTGCTACCGAGAACTTCCAACAGCACGCGGAACATTATCTGCGCCTGCTGGGTGAAGCGCAGCGTGAACAAGAGGCACGGCGCGAACAGCAAGAGCGCGACAACCGCGAACGGCAAGCTGAGCGTGATCGTGAACGTAATGATCGGGCAAATACTCAGATATCTGAGCCTGCGGGCCAAGATATCTTTATGGATGATCCTTCGCAAAGTGAGCAGCCTGATATTGTTTCAATGCCAGGCATTGATCAGCCAATGGGTTTGGTTGACACACCAGAAACGCAGCCTTCACTTGCAGAACCATCTTCCCAAGATAAGCGCCCGAAACCGCCGCGCAAACCGCTCACGCCGCGCCGCAAAAAGCCTGAGCCATCCGCTGATCGCTCTGCTCCAGCTGATGCCGAGACGCCCGCATCGAATGAAAGCGAAAGCCCAGAAGCGGCGGAGTAGGGTTTCTTTACTTTTGAACTTTGCGTGGCTAACCGATGCTATTCGGCCAGCGCCCGCGCGAGTGCACAAAATCCCTCTAGGGGGATGTTTTCGGCGCGGTCGGTGGGGGCAATGCCTGCTGCGCGCAATCTATCTTCAATATCGCCCCCGAGCGGCTTAAGCGCTGAACGCAGCATTTTACGCCGCTGATTAAAGGCCGTTGCAACAACCCGTTCAAGCGTCTTTGCATCCGCCGAAAATTTGGGCTCTTTCAGAGCTACCAAGTGCACAACTGCGCTGGACACTTTGGGCGGCGGCGTAAAAGCCTCTGGCGGCAGCGAAAGCACGATATTCGCAGTGCAGCGCCATTGGGCCAGAATAGCCAGTCTGCCATAGGCTTTAGAGCCGGGCGGGGCGACAATCCTTTCGGCCACTTCGCGTTGAAACATCAACGTCAGGCTTTGCCAAAACGGCGGCCACGCAGGGGGGGTCAGCCAGCGTACCAAAAGCTCGGTTCCGATGTTATAGGGCAGGTTGGCCGCGATACGGATCGGAGCAGTCAAATAGACGGCTGGGTCAATATCTAGGGCATCCCCTTCCAGCACCTGCAAACGCGCCGGATGGTGTGTTGCTATATCCTCCAAAGCAGGTATGCAGCGCTGATCTTTTTCAACAGCAACAACTCTGCGTGCCCCTTCTGCCAAAAGCCCTCGGGTTAGGCCGCCGGGGCCGGGGCCAATTTCAAGAACATCGCAGTTTGCCAGATCACCCACTTGGCGGGCAATTTTTGCTGTCAGGTTCAAATCCAAAAGGAAATTTTGCCCAAGTGATTTTCGGGCTTTAAGGTCATGGGTGGCAATCACGTCACGAAGGGGGGGCAGGGCGTCGATCTGGCTCAAGACGATGCGCCCATTGTGGCCGCTAAACGCAAGGCTTCAACCGTCGAGGTCTCATTGGCAATGCCTTGCCCTGCAATATCAAGGGCAGTGCCGTGATCGGGCGATGTGCGCACAAAAGGCAAGCCGAGGGTGACATTAACACCCCGATCAAAATCCAAGGTTTTAATCGGGATCAAGGCCTGATCGTGATACATGGCTATTACCGCGTCATATGATGCGCGTGCGCGGTCATGAAACAATGTGTCGGCAGAATGCGGTCCAGTAAGATGCCAGCCTTTGGCCTTTAGGCGCTCAATGACGGGGATAATTACATCAGATTCATGAGAGCCCATTTTTCCGCCTTCGCCGGCATGCGGGTTGAGCCCGGTGATCGCAAGACGTGGATCGCAGATGTTAAACTTGTCTATTAACGCTGCACGCGTGATCGAAATGGTGCGTTCTAACAGCGGCTGGGTAAGCGTATCTGCCACCTGATCTAAGGGGATATGGATGGTTGTAGGCACGACCCGCAGGCTTGGACTTTCCAGCATCATCACCGCATGATCGACCGAGCCAAGATGAGCGAGATACTCGGTATGTCCCGGAAAGCCAAATCGCGCGCCGTCCTGCAAAGCTTTCTTGTGAATAGGAGCGGTGCAAATCGCAGAAGCTTCATTATTTTGAACATACTCAACCGCCCGAGCGATGATATCAATAACCGAGGCGGCATTGGCCGGGTTTGGATGCCCTGCCTGAACGCCGGATGAAAAGGCGTGCGACAATACCGGCAGTCCATGTGCCATAGCTTGGGCCGCAAGGGACGGATGCTTGATTTTAATTGCCAGTTCCGGATTTGGAAGGATACTTGGGTCTCCTATCCAGCAAAATACCATCTCATCGCGGAGACACTGCCACGCTTTTTGCGCCAGCTCAGGACCAATTCCTGCCGGTTCGCCGCAGGTCATAAGTACTGGATTACAGGTCATTTTTCGATAATCCGCGCGTCCTGGCGTAGGTTTTCAATATAGCCCTCGGCATATCCAGCTAAGCGCTTATTTCGCAAGCCAAAGCGGATTTGCTCAAGATTTGTTGCTGCGTCTTGTGTAAGCGTGTTGCGGCCGCAGACCATCACCATAAGGGTTTGATCGCCGAAAGATAAAAATTCTTTTTCTTGTTGATCGAGGCGCGCAACCACTTTGCGAATATTAGTATCTATTTTTGCCAGAGTATGACTGGTACGGTTCAAAATATGGTCAGGGTGAGCAGTGGCCACGGCGTAAAGATCATCGCAATGTTTGACATCCACTTGCAGCCCGGTCTGCGTTGCTTGTTCACCTTGGGGAAATCTATAGGTCAAATAGTCAATGATTGCCTTCTTGCTGCGCGTACCGCTAATTTCTTCGACCGCTCTTAATTGAAACAAGGCAAGCCCGTTTGGGATAGGTAGAGGGTCTGTAACCTCGCCGGGCGCGAGACCAAAGATGAGAGGTTGCACGACAGGCGGTAGTTTTTCCAAAGCTTGCCATTTGACATGGCCACCTGAGGTGTTGGTAGGCGCGACCGAATAGCGACGAGCCGCATCAGAAAAAGCTTTTGTCGAGGTGATTTTTGACAGTTCATCAGCAAGGTTTTGGGCTTTTTGTTCTTGTCCGGGCAGCACTTGCAAAATAATTTCAGACAGCAAAACCCGAATACCGCCGCCTGAACCTTCAATATTTGTCGACCGTTCAAGCTGTGCGTCAGAGACTTGGCTTTGGTCTCCAAATTTGGTCTGAACCACTGCACGCCAAAGCAATCCGGATTTTACAAAATCGCGTAGAGTTGCTTCGCTTATGCCCAGAGCTTTGAGCTGTTTAACAAAACTTGGCAGAGCCAGTTTTCCACGGGCAGCAAATTCTTCCATGCCGCTTTTGATTTCGGCATTGGTCAGTTCAATCCCCATGGCTTTGGCAGCGTTCAATTTTAACCGATCATCAATCAATTGCTCTCTTGCAATTGCGTCTGGATCGCCTGGTACATTCAGCAGCTTTAGAAATAGGCTGCGCTGACGCAGTTCGTAAAAAGTAATGGATCTGTCGTTTACTTTGATGGCTGTGGAAAATAAGTTTTCTGCAAACGCGGAATTTGCCCATAAAAACAGCGCCACTAGTATCGAGCAGCTCTTCAATAAGGGTTTAATCATGGTTTAATCCTAACATCCCTGCAACAAATGCACAGCTTAATCCCTTGTTTAGTTTCCGTTGCGTTTAAAGGGAAGGCCGCAACGAAAGAAAATTAGGGGTGACCGGTACACGCACTATCCTTCCTCTGCTTGGAAAAGAATACCCATACCTAGCAAAATAGCCGCCAATGGTGGCGCCCATGCGGCAAGCATAACTGGCAATTGACCATTCTCAGCTAGGATCAGAGCAAAATTTCGAATATAAAATAATCCAAACCCAAGCAAGATGGCCATTAATACGCCTAGCCCCATGCTGCGTTGCCGGCTATGACCCATGGTAAACGCAGCCCCTATAAGGACCATTGCGACCAAGAATAAGGGTCTTGCTATTTCTGTTTGATACCAAACCTCGTGACGCCGTGCAGAAAACCCAGCAGACTTGAGTTGTTTTATCATGACGGGCAAGGCCCAAAATGAAACGGTTGAAGGTTTGCCAAAACGGTCTCGGATTTGATCTGTGGTCAGGTTGGATGGCACACGTAGCCACTCATGGTTTTGAGCATTCTCTTCCGCGTTTATTCCTGAAATCAGTGGCCAAACCTTGGTTTTATTAAGCCACCATTCCCCCCCCTGTAAGCTTGCTGATTTGGCTTCGATGCGGCGTCTGGGGCCACCGCTTGAATGGTACTCAAGCATGCTAACTCCATAAAGGAAAGAGCCGTCAAAGTTGGCGCGTTCTGCGCGAATAACGGTTTGCCCGTTTTCGTCACCTTGCCGAAGCCACAAACCTTCTGCACCAATCGAAATGACAGACCGCTTTTGATTAGAGTAGCGGTCCTTCAAATCAAGATAGAGTGCTGATGTGGTTGATACAATTGGATTGAACACAGTAACCAGCATGCCTCCAAGGCAGATGGTCACCAATAATGGACCAATAAGTGCCTGCATCGAAGATCGCCCAGTATTTCGGCTTATAACCAACTCATTAGACCTGCTCAGTGAAATATAAACTGCAGCCGCTGAAATAATCATGATCAGTGGCATCATTTGGTACAAAACTTCGGGGTTGTTAAGGAGGGTTAAAGTAACAACCTGACGAAACGAAATAATTGATGAAAAACTGCGCAATTGACCAACCAGATCAATCAGGAACAAAAATATAAAAAACAAGATAAAGACCCGAATAAAAAATATCGCAAAACGTCTTGCAAAATAGAAATGCAAAGTCATTGGCTCACCTTTTTGCGCAGCGTTAGATTTAAGCCTCCGAAAGAAAACGAAGCTACCAAAAGCAAAACAAACGCAAATATAAAACCGATCAGCACGGGAGTATAGTTCAATATCCATAAGCCTGCATCTGCGCGCACAGGCCGTGCAACGAAACTTTCAGACATTTTCAACACGACCAAAAGAAAAATTGCAAATAGGATTTGGCGGCCCGATCCAAAGCGGCTATATCCACCAAGCATCAAAGCTGCAAATCCGATGAGTGCTGCGGCCAAACCTAAAAGAGGTTGTTTAAAACGGTCATGGGCTTCTTCGAGTAAAAGCGCTCTACTTCCGCCCGATTTAGATTTTAGCTTTTCTGCCCGAGCCAGAAGTTCGCTTGTTGAAAGCTCTGAAATGCGCCCTTGAAGAACTTGATTTGGATCAACCAAAGCGCTCATATCATAGGATAAATCCAGAAATAATGTTGTTGAGAGCGACTGGGTTTCATAGTCCAGAGTTTGGGCCAGTCCATTTACCATAATCATGGTCGTGTTTTCATCCTCGCGCACCAGATAGGCTTTTTCTGCAGTGTATGTGGTGGCTGAATCTTGAGCTTGGCGATCCGAGAGAAAGACATCTCTTAATTCGCCCTCTGTCGTGATTTCACGAATATAAAAAGCCACATCTGATTGTGGATGTAAAAAACTTCCTTCGCGCAGCAGGCGCGCCGAAATACTGGCCGAGACTTCATGTTCGCGCTGGCGAAGTTGGGCAAGGCTTGAGGGTACAAGATAATGGGTGAGCAAGGCAATGAGCACCAAAACAAAACACCCAAAAACAAAAAATGGTCGTGCCAATCGCCACGGGCTAAACCCAGTGGCTTGCATCACAGTCAGTTCACTTTCGATGCTAAGGCGGTTGGTGACATATATTGTGGCTGCAAATGCTGATAAAGGCAGCATTAACCTTATTACATTTGGCAGGCTAAGCAGAGAAAATTCCAAAAATACCAGTGCTGAATGACCGTTTGTAATCAATCGATCAAATAAAATCACTGCATGATTGACCCAATAGACAGCGATTAACACCAGGGAAAAAAACCCAAAGGCAATCAACATTTGGCGCATTAAGTAGCGGTCGAACCTTGACACAAAAATCCCCAGTGGTCTTTTTCAATTAGATATGTTTTATCTCAAATAATTTCTGGGGAAAACTGAATATTAAAATTAATGGCGGATCGCCGCTATATCATCAAAAAGCCAGGGCCAGGAGAACAACGTACCAATGCCAGAAAATTTTGAATTTCTAGAAACGAATTTAGATAGCATATCTCAAGCAAGCGGTCGTATCGCAGCTATACTAGCCCCGGATGGACGGCTTGATCAAGTCACGCGCCGCTTAAACAAATTGACCAAAGGCGCCGTTCTGCGTGCGACTGAGGATCCTGAGTTTAAAAAACACAAACCCGGTGCGGTAATCACCTTGGCCTATCCCACAGGAGTTGATGCCATAGCAATTGACCTTGTGGTGCTCGATAAACGCGCCAATCGCACTGCTGCCCGCCGCGCGGGCGTTGCTTTGGCCAAGCTACGCGGCGAAGAGACATTATTGGTTCTTGCAGGGTCTTTGCGCTTTGGAGATAGTTTCTTTCAAGGCATTGCACTGCGCAGCTATAATTTTCTGGCTCATAAATCTAAAAATGATGAAAAGAGTTTTGGCAAGGTTACTTTTTCCCACAATAAAATGGAAAATCTTAAGCCACTGTTAGAAACTAGCATGGCAATCACTGAAGCTGTATTTTTTACGCGCGATTTAGTGAATGAGCCCGCCAATGTTCTAACCACCACCGCGTTTGCTGAACGCTTAATGGACCTCGTGCCCTTGGGGCTCGAGGTTGAGGTGCTCGACGAAGCGCAATTGGCCGATCTGGGTATGCGGGCACTTTTGGGTGTAGGGCAGGGCTCTGCCAGCCCATCGAAAGTGGTTGTGATGCAGTGGAATGGTGGCGCGCCTGATCAGCAGCCCTTTGCGCTGGTTGGCAAAGGGGTGGTCTTTGATACAGGCGGCATATCGCTTAAACCTGGCGCCGGCATGCAGGATATGACCATGGATATGGGTGGCGCTGCTGTTGTCGCTGGAACCATGATGGCACTGGCCAGCCGCAAAGCGAAAGCAAATGTGGTTGGTTTGGTTGGATTGGTTGAAAACATGCCTTCCGGCACAGCGATCCGGCCCGGTGATGTGATCACCTCAATGAAAGGTGATACCATCGAAGTACTTAACACAGATGCAGAAGGACGTTTGGTTCTGTGTGATGTGATGTGGTACGCGCAAGAGCGCTTTAATCCGGTTGCGATGGTTGATTTGGCGACACTGACCGGAGCAATCATTGTCGGTCTTGGGCACGAAAATGCTGGCGTTTTTTCCAATGATGATGTGTTGTGCGATGCACTTCTGAATGCGGCTAAGTCCGAAAATGAAGGTGCATGGCGCATGCCTTTAGGTGAGGCGTATAACAAACTTCTGAAATCAAGAATTGCGGATATGGCCAATATTGGCGGCCGACCGGCCGGATCCATCACGGCCGCACAATTTTTGCAAAGGTTTGTCAAAGACAGCACGCCCTGGGCGCACATAGACATTGCTGGCGTTGCGCATATTAAATCCGACAGCGATCATGCTCCGGCGGGTGCAACCGGATGGGGTGTGATGACGCTAAACCGATTGATAAGCGATCTGTTCGAAAGTCCGTAAACCAATGGGAGCAGCCTATTTTTATCATTTGAACCGCCAACCCTTAGAGGTGGCTTTGCCGGCACTGCTTGAAAAGGCATCTGGGGCAGGTTGGCGCATTGAGGTCCGTGGCACCAGCTTGGAGCGGATGCAATGGTTAAATGACAAGCTTTGGCTAGGGCCAGACGATGGGTTTTTGGCCCATGGATTGGCTGGCAGCGACAAAGATTTGAATCAACCAATTTTACTTACGACAAATGCCGAAAGTGGGTTTCAGTGTATCATGTCCGTAGATGGAGCGATCATTGAGGCCCAAGAGGTGAACGATAGCCAACGGGTATGCATATTGTTCGACGGGCTCAATGAAACCGCAATGCAGCAGGCGCGTGGTCAGTGGAAAACATTGACAGAAGCGGGCTGCGCAGCCCAATACTGGTCCGAAGAAAGCGGACGCTGGCAAAAAATGGCAGACAGTCAATCCTCTGACAGCTAGCGCTTTAGGACCATTTTCTTTTGGCTGATTTCAATGCTCGAATAAAGGTTCAAATAACTCATTCCGAGCAACGAATACTTCATTTCACCGCTATTTACCGATGCGCTGACGTTGCGGTCAATATAGGGTCCGAGCGCCATTTCCCGAAGCCGTACAGGCGCTGTTGATACCGGGCCATTTGCGGTCATGGCTGTGTTCCAGAATTGTAGATTTTCAAGCTTAAAGCCCAAAGCTTTCGCGTCCTTTTGGGTCAAAACAACATGACTGGCACCTGTGTCGACCAAAAACGAAAGGGTCTGTTCATTGACTTTGATCTTGACCCGAAAATGGCCATCAGCGCCTTGTGAAATCACGACGTGACCATCTTGGGTGGCAAAACTTGATGCGCTGCCCTGAGTTGATCGAATATCCTGCCACATTCCCACTGCGGCAACCAGAGCTGCAAAAATAACCAACCATATACCGCCTTGAAAGGCGGCTTTCTTAAAAGCTCCGCGGCGGGTCATCAGCACCGAGCCAAGCAAGACAGCCGCGAGCAAGCCTAAGTAAACCAAGCGGGGATAATCTATATCCTGCGGCATTTAGTGACGAGCCTCAGAGAAGTTCAAAAGCAGCAATTCCTTCCATCACGAACTGCACTGCCAATGCAGCTAAAAGCATACCAAGTATTCGAGTGATGACATTGATACCAATTTTACCAAGCAATTGTTCTAGCAGCGTTCCGATGGAAAACATCAGATAAACCAGAATTAAAACAGCAGCCATAACCGCTGTGACTTCGCCGATACCGATCCAGCCGGGATGATTGTTAGTAATTAAGATCACCGATGTGATGGCGCCGGGCCCTGCAATCAGTGGAATGGCCAAAGGAAAAACAGATGGGTCGTCGGCCGCATCATCTTCGCTTTGATCTTCACGGCGTTTGGTGCGGCGATTAAAGAGCATCTCAAGCGCGGTTAGAAAAAGCAAAATCCCGCCAGCAATTCGAAAGGCAGGCATGGAAATGCCTACAAATGACAAAACCGATTCTCCAAATACGGCAAACAGAAAAAGCACTACACCGCCGACAGCAACAGCCCGCAGCGCAATACTGCGGCGCATTTTTTGCGACATGCCTTGCGTGATCGCAACAAACATAGGTGCAAGCCCGATAGGGTCGACAATAACAAAAAGCGTCACAAACGAAGTGATCAAAAAAGCAGTGTCAATTAACGTCAAGATCAAAGTCCTTTTTGTCGATCCTTATTCTGACCTAAATGGTCGGTCAAGCTTAAGGCCGCCATACAAACGGGCTGTTGCCCTAGGGCTTGTTTGGAGGATCAAGATGATCGGGATGATCAAATCGCCATTTCTTTGCCAAGCCTTATGCTGAGGGGAATCTATTGGTGTGCGAAGCTTCCACAATTTGCGCAGGTTCCATATTGCAAGTTCTAAAACCCCAATTACCAGATATCTAATCAGCCCTAATGATGACATAAATTCAAACACGTCAAATTTCCTTTCTGTAAGAGGCACTAAAAACAAGCAGAGAAATAAATATGATGACAGTTAATTCTGGTGGTTGGTTTAATGGCCGCTTATACTGGCTTTAAATGGGGCTTAACCCTGCCAGATACAATATTGGCGGCTAAAATGCGACTTTAGGTCTGTTTTAGGGGGCCGCCTTTTCAAGTTTATCTTGTGCATCCATCCAAAGGTTTTCCGCCCGCTCTAAGGCGTCCATGACTTCCGCGTATTTGCTGTTCCAAGTTGCAAGCTCGCCGATCCGCATATCTTCATAAAGCGTGGGATCAGCCAGTTTTTCGGCAAGTTTATCGCGCATCGCATTGAGCTTTTCCAACCTCGCTTCGCATTTGCGCACCTCAGATCTAAGTGCCAAGATCTCGTCGCGGCTGGCGCGCCTAGGCTTCGGCTTTGTAGCCCCTCTCTGCGTGGCTGGTTTTTCAGTGCTGAGCAAATCCTTGCGATAGGTTTCTAGGTCTTCTTCATAGGGTGTTACTTTGCCATCCTTCACCAACCAAAGTCGGTCGGCCACCAGAGATAGTAAGTGCATATCGTGGCTGATAAGAATGACAGCCCCCGAATAGGCGGTCAGAGCCTCAACCAGACCTTCGCGGCTTTCAATATCAAGGTGATTGGTCGGCTCGTCCAAAATAAGCATATGCGGTGCATCTAAAGTTGCTAATAGCAGCGAAAGGCGTGCCTTTTGCCCCCCTGACAGTCGCCCAACAAGCGTTTCGGTCTGCTCTGCGCCAATGCCGAATCCACCCAATATGGCCCGAAGCTGGGCGGGGGTTTTTGCCGGTCGTAGCCGCCGAATATGGTCAAGCGGAGTTTCGTCTATGTGTAGCTCATCCACCTGATGCTGGGCGAAATATCCAATCCTTAATTTTGAGGATCGCACAACACGGCCCGCCATGGGCGTCAGCCGGTCGGATATGAGTTTGGCAAGGGTCGATTTGCCCTCACCGTTTTGACCTAAAAGCGCAATCCGGTCGTCTTGATCAATCCGCAGATCAAGCTTGGATAAAACCGCAGTTCCATCATATCCAACAATACCATCCTCGACCCTTAAAATAGGCGGAGACAGCTCTTCGGGTTCAGGAAAACTAAAGCGGCGCAAGGCGGCCTCTTGCGGGCGGGTAATTGGCTCAAGCCGTGCAATAGCTTTTAGCCTTGATTGCGCCTGCCGGGCTTTGTCGGCTTTATAGCGGAAGCGATCAACATAGGATTGCAGATGGGCGCGCCGAGCGTCTTGCTTTTTGGCTTCGGCTTCGGCGGTTGCCAATCGTGCGGCGCGGGTTTTGGCAAAGGTATCATAATCGCCATTGTAAAAGGTTAGCTTTCTGTCCTCGAGATGCAGGATTGAGCCGACAGAGCGATTAAGCAGGCCGCGATCATGGCTGATAATAATGACTGTATGGGGGTATTTCCCCAAATAGCTTTCAAGCCAGATCGCGCCCTCAAGATCCAGATAGTTGGTTGGCTCATCCAATAATAGCAGATCAGGCTGCGAAAAAAGCACACCGGCCAGCGCAACCCGCATACGCCAACCGCCGGAAAACGCGCTGCAGGGCATCGCTTGTTTTTCACGGTCAAAGCCAAGCCCTTTTAAAATTGATGCGGCGCGCGCTTCGGCTGACCAGGCATCAATATCACTTAAGCGGGTTTGAATATCGGCAATACGGATCGGATCAGTGGCCGTTTCCGCCTCGGCCAGCAGGCTAGCACGCTCACTATGGGCTGCCAGCACTGTGTCAATCAGCGAGACCTCATTGCTGGGCACCTCTTGGGCGACGCCGCCAATTTGCGCCCGAGAAGGCAGAGAAAGGCTGCCTCCCTCAAGGGCCAACTCTGCCCGGATCAAGCGGAACAAAGTTGTTTTGCCTGTCCCGTTACGGCCGACAAGACCGACTTTGTGGCCATCAGGAATGGTTGCGCTGGCGCCATCAAAAAGGGGCCGGCCCTCTACGGAATAGCTGATATTTGATATTTTTAACATGGCGCACGCCATAGCAGGTCGCAATGGGTTCTACCATCGGGAATCAACAGGCTTCTTTGAAAAGCGCTGCAAAAATTTTCAGATACCTCAAACCAAGAAAAGGCAAATTTTAGCGCTGGGCATTGCGGCAAACCGGACGCGTGGCCCACCCTGACCCAAATAACGCAGATCAGACTTTTCAATTGGATGGTTGCATGGTAGGGGGCAGGCGCAAATCACGGGGCTGACATGGGGTCTGCCCCTGCGATACAAGGATATTTAAAAATGGCTCTCGAGCGTACATTCAGCATCATCAAACCCGATGCCACCCGCCGCAATCTAACCGGCAAAATCAATGCAAAATTCGAAGATGCAGGCCTGCGGGTTGTGGCGCAAAAACGCATTCACATGACCAAAGCCCAAGCAGGTGTGTTTTATGGGGTGCACGCCGAACGCCCATTTTATGACGAGCTTTGCGAATTTATGTCGTCAGAGCCGGTGGTTGTTCAGGTCCTCGAAGGTGAAAATGCGATTGCTAAGAACCGCGAAGTTATGGGCGCAACCAACCCCGCAGATGCAGCGCCCGGTACAGTCCGCGCCGAATTTGCCGAGTCTGTTGGCGAAAACTCTGTACATGGCTCTGACGCTCCGGAAACTGCAGCTGTTGAGATTGCGTATTTCTTTTCCGGCATCGAATTGGTCGGTTAGACCTTGGATTTGGGCGAAAGCTTTTTCTTTCGCCCATCTTTCCTTTCCAAGACGCCTATCCGATCAAGTATTTTTTCAAACTCAGTTTCAGCCGCGGCGCTGTTGGGTGTAGCCTGCGCTTTCAGCGCATCAAACCTCGCCCTGAGGTCACGTTTTTCTTTGCCCTGACAATCGTTCCACGGGCGGCCCTGAAGTCCCATAACGATAACGTAATAACCGATGAAATGCGGCCGCACCCCTGAATTCAAAAGCCTAAGATAACCTGCATCCGCCCCAATTTCGCGTAGGGTTTCGGCATCATTTATGCCGGCGCATTGAAATGCGGACTCTAGTGCAGGGCCAATGTTGCGAATGGTGGAAAGAGCTTCAGCCATCGGCCAGCTGGGTGGCAAAAAGGCATAATGTGCGCAAGGCTGCGCCAAAGGCGTTATCGGGAATTGTCATCGCCACGCGCAGATGCCCGGCGGCTGATTGGCCAAAACTTTCACCTGGCATCACTGCAATTTGGTGATCATCGAGCAGCTGGTTGGCAAATTCAAGCCCACTTAGCCCTGTTGAACGAATATCTAGCATCAGATACATCGCCCCCTGCGGGGCAATCGCGGTGACTTTTGGAAACTCTTTCAAGATATCCAGCGCGATATCGCGCCGCCGCGCAAAGGGGGCTGAAATTTTTTGTTCTAAGTCTGTGCCTTGCCGCAAAGCAAATAGCGCGGCATCCTGAACAAAACCCGCAACGCCATAAGTGGTATTTGTGGCCAGATTAATCATATGCGTGATCATCTCTTGCGGGCCGACGACCCACCCAACGCGGCTGCCCGTCATTGCGTGGCTTTTTGACATTGAGCCAATAACCAACGTGCGCTCAGCCATCTGCGGCAAGCTGCGCGGGGTGATATGCGTGCTGGACCAAACTTGCGTGTCGTATACCTCGTCTGAGATCAGCCATAAATCATGACGTTGGCAGACCTCTGCAATCGTTGCCATTGTGGCGCTGGAATAGACCGTCCCCGTTGGGTTGTTGGGCGAATTAATCAAAAGGGATTTTGCCCCTTTTGCGGCCCGATCCATCTCTTCCAGTTGCGGCTGGAAGCCATGCTTGGAGCGGGTCGGAACGGCAACCGGTACAAGACCTTGTGACCGCAGGGTGCCGGGATAGGTGGTGTAATAAGGCTCAAGAAATAGTGCTCGGTCGCCTGGATCGCATGCTGCTGCATGGGTGGCAAAAAGCCCCGCCTGACCGCCGGGTGTTATTAGAACATTATCGCGCGTGGTGGTAACGCCGCTACGCTCTGTGACCCGATCGGCCACCGTTTGGCGCAATTCAGCAATGCCTGGCACCATGGCATAGCCAGTGTTTCCGGCTGTGGCAGAGGCATGCATGGCCTCTAAGATACTCGGATCGGTTCGAATATCATGTTCGCCGATGGTCAACTCGGTAATTGGATGACCTTTTGCCATCAACTCGCGCGCGCGCAAAAAGACTTCCCACCCGTCAGAGCCCTGACTGTTTATATTGCTGATCCGATGTGATGGCTGCACGATTCTTCTCCGGCTAAAATTCAACCCCAATGGGACAGCGCCTGTTCGAAATGTCAAACACTTATCAGTTGCAAAATGAGCGGCTCGCGCCTATAAGACGCCTATGGAACGCTGTACAATCATTCGGATATGTATTGCTTGCTGAAAACTTTCAGTGGGCCAGTTCTTTCGTCATTTTCAAACCAGAACAAAGTTGCTAAGCCCGCTGCACAGCGCCGTAGAAAGGCACGCACCCAATGACGACTATCACACTGCAAAACTCAAAAACCCGCAAAAAAGAACGGTTTGTACCGATTGATCCGGAAAATGTCCGGATGTATTTGTGTGGTCCAACAGTGTATGATCGCGCCCATATGGGCAATGCGCGCAATGTGATTATGTTCGATGTGCTGTTTCGCCTGCTGCAGCATGTTTATGGCCGAGAGCATGTCACCTATGTGCGCAATTTTACCGATGTTGATGATAAAATAAACCAGCGCGCGGCCGAAAGCGGCCGATCCATTTCTGCAGTCACCGAAGAAACCATAGCGTGGTATCTTGAAGATATGGCAGCGCTTGGCAATCTTGAGCCAAATCATATGCCGAGGGCCACCCAATATATCGCCGAGATGATTACCATGATTGAGGGGTTGATCCAAAAGGGTCACGCCTATGCCGCCGAAGGGCATGTTTTATTTTCGGTGCAAAGCGATCCCGAATACGGACAACTTTCGGGCCGTTCAGTGGATGACATGATTGCGGGTGCCAGGGTAGAGGTTGCACCCTATAAGCGCGATCCGATGGATTTTGTACTATGGAAACCTTCGAGCAGCGATCAACCAGGCTGGGACAGCCCTTGGGGAATCGGGCGTCCGGGCTGGCATATTGAATGCTCTGCCATGTCTCATGACTTGCTCGGGGCGAGCTTTGATATTCATGGCGGCGGCAATGATTTGCTGTTTCCCCACCATGAAAATGAATTGGCGCAAAGCCGCTGTGCCCATCCAGATCATGGTTTTGCCAATTATTGGCTGCACAATGAAATGCTGCAAGTTGATGGAAAGAAAATGTCCAAATCTTTGGGCAACTTCTTTACTGTGCGCGACCTGCTTGATCAGGGGTATCCGGGGGAAGTGATTCGGTTCGTGTTTCTTTCAACGCATTACGGCAAGCCAATGGACTGGACCGACGCCAAAGCCCGTGAGGCGGAAAAAACGCTTCGTAAATGGCGGGAAATCACCGCGGCAACCGATGTAGCTGGCACGTTTGATGCGGCTGTGCTCCATGCTTTGAGAGAAGATCTCAACACCGCGGGTGCAATCTCTGCCCTGCACGCGTTGGCCTCAAAGGGCGATGCGGCCGCGCTGCGGGCGTCGGCAGGGCTTTTGGGTCTGCTAGGAGAGAATATGGGCCAGTGGACCGCCGCTGTGGATTTGTCGAAGTACGAAAAGCGACTTTTTGCTGAACGTCAAAAAGCTATGCAAACCAAAGACTTTTCCGAAGTTGATAGGTTGAAAAGTGCCTATCAACGCGCTGGATTGGAAATCAGAATGAGCAAAACTGAGGTGACCCTTGTCCCCTCAGCGGGCTTTGATATGGCCCAATTGGACAACTTGGGTTAAACTAGGCAAAAAAAGCTGCAAGATCAGCGGATTGGGCAAATATATGGCAAAGCAAAGGCTCTATCTCTACGACACGACATTGCGTGACGGTGCGCAGACCCAAGGCGTGCAGTTTTCCACCCAAGACAAAGTGCAAATTGCAACAGCCCTAGATGAGCTTGGGATTGATTATATCGAAGGCGGCTGGCCCGGCGCCAATCCCACCGACAGCGAGTTTTTCGAGAAATCCATGAAAACCCACGCCACCTTAACGGCCTTTGGAATGACCAAACGGGCAGGGCGGTCGGCGGCCAATGATGATGTTCTTGCTGCGGTGATGAATGCGGGTACGAAAGCGGTATGCCTTGTGGGCAAATCCCATGATTTTCATGTGGAAAAAGCGCTGGGCATTTCGCTTGAGGAAAACCTAGATTCTATTCGTCAATCGGTCGAGCACATTATTGCGCAGGGCCGTGAAGCGCTGTTTGATGCCGAGCATTTTTTCGACGGCTATAAGGCAAATCCAGCCTATGCCATTGCAGCGATCAAGGCGGCTTATGATGCCGGTGCGCGCTGGGTGGTGCTGTGTGATACCAATGGCGGGGCATTGCCGGCGGAAGTCAGCGCGATTGTCGGCGATGTCATCGCGGCGGGTATCCCGGGGGATCATTTGGGCATTCACACCCATAATGACACCGAAAACGCGGTGGCCAACTCTCTAGCGGCAGTGGACGCCGGTGCGCGGCAAATCCAAGGCACACTCAATGGCCTAGGTGAGCGCTGCGGCAATGCCAATCTGGTGTCGCTTATCCCCACGCTTTTGCTCAAAGAGCCCTACGCGAGCACATTTGAGACCGGCGTAAAACAGACGTCTTTACAGGGGCTTACACGCACCTCTCGGCTGCTTGATGATATTCTCAACCGGGTTCCGGCGCGGCAGGCGGCTTATGTGGGGGCTTCGGCTTTTGCCCATAAGGCCGGGCTGCACGCCAGTGCGATCGCCAAGGATCCCAGTACCTATGAGCATGTGGACCCTGCGCAAGTGGGCAATGCGCGCATCATTCCGATGTCCAATCAGGCGGGTCAGTCGAACCTGCGCGAACGGCTGCGTGCGGCGGGCATTGCGGTCGAGCGGGGCGATCCGGCGCTGGGCCGTATTCTTGAGGTGATCAAAACCCGCGAGGCCGAGGGATATTCCTATGACACCGCGCAGGCCAGCTTTGAGCTGCTGGCGCGGCGCGAGCTGGGCCAATGCCCCGAATTTTTTGAGGTCAAGCGCTACCGCGTTTCGGTTGAACGCCGCAAAAACAAGTATAATCAGATGGTTAGCCTGTCCGAAGCGGTCGTCGTGGTCAAGGTGGACGGGGTCAAAAAACTCTCTGTTAGCGAGTCGATGGATGAAGTTGGCGCCGATCGCGGGCCGGTCAATGCGCTGGCCAAAGCGTTGGCCAAAGACCTTGGACCCTATCAGGATGTGATTGATGATTTGCACCTTGTGGACTTCAAAGTGCGCATTACACAAGGCGGCACCGAGGCGGTGACACGGGTGGTGATTGACAGCGAAGATGCCCAAGGACGGCGCTGGGCCACGGTGGGGGTATCGCCCAATATTGTGGACGCCAGCTTTGAAGCGCTGCTCGATGCGATCAACTGGAAATTGATCCGCGATCGGGGTTAAATCCGCCCAATTCCCACATCGGTAGAGTATTCGCATGAGTAACAACAAGACTCTGCAAATGTCTTCAATGCGCACATTGAAACACAAGTATCTCGGGAGTGGAAGAGACACGGCCATGCAAGAACATACGACGGCATTGTAAACGATGTTAGTGCATTCGCTGGTGACTCAGCGATTGGTGGTAAGCATAAGCTTGAGAAGCAACGTCTTGTGCGAGACCTCAAAGAGAATGTGGCAACACAAAAGAGGAAAAATGAAGAAAACAAGTAGGATCTATGATGATAAAGACCTACAATGCACTGCCTGCCAGCTTTAAGGAAGCCGCACTGCAGCATCTGCTAAGTTGTCAAAGGACTGGTTTGGGCGGATATCCCCCAATTGCCCCTTGAGCGTGGGGGCGCTCTCTGCCAGAGGGCAACGGCTGACTGCCCCAAAGGCCTATGTGGCGTTTTGCGATGATATCTCTGCCTGTGCCCACCCGCGCAAATGCGGCCACTGGCGGCGAAGGGCTAACTGCCCTACGCCTCTGCCGGTTTGATTATTTTGCTTCGAAACTGCCGCACCAGTCCATGGGTTTGACCACCGGCCAGAAAGCCAGTTTATCCTCGCCAACGGCGCTTGGCGGATTGATCCTGCAGGCGCCCAAATCTGATCCTGCGGCGACCTGACGGTCTTGATGCTTAAAATAGGCGCATTGATTACATGCTTCTGACATCCCTAATCTCCTTCAACTGTTTTGAAATGTATCGGTATGGCTTGCACGCGCTGGCGAACCGATGCTTCTAATATTAGAGCTTTTCTAAAGAGGTCAATAAAAAGTAATAAAAACATATAGGTGACTATTTTGATCAATAATAATTCATCGATCTAAGCACCTAAAATTCTTAATATCTTTAAAAAAATAGCCTCTTGGGCGCAGGGGCGCTATATGCCAGAGGGCAACTGCTGTCTGTCCCAAAGGTCTCTATGGCGTTTTCTAATGATATCTCTGCCTGTGCCCGTCTGCTGGAACGCGGTGATGCGGTGCGGTTTCGCGCGGTGATGGCCGCGCCGGCACCTTTGCGTCCAAAGCTGTTTGCGATTTTTGCCTTTAACCTAGAAGTGGCGCGCGCGCCTTGGGTGACGCAAGAGCCGATGATTGCCGAAATGCGGCTGCAATGGTGGCAGGATGCGCTGGGTGAAATTGCCGCCGGTGATCGTGTGCGCCGGCACGAAGTGGTCACCCCGCTGGCCGACGCGCTCAGCGTGCAGGCCGCCGAGGACCTGCGCGATCTGGTCACCGCGCGGCGCTGGGATATCTACCGCGAGCCGTTCACTGATGCGGATAATTTCGGCAGCTATCTGCGCCACACCTCAGGCCGTCTTTTGCGGGTTGCAGCGCAGGCGCTCGGCCCCGGTGACAGTGATCGGCTTGAAGATTTCGGCAGCGCCGTGGGGCTTGCAAATTTTTTCGCTGCTGTGCCTGCGTTGATCGCCGCCGGCCGTCAGCCGCTGCTTGATCCATCGCCCGAAGCCATCCGCGCCTTTGCCGAGCGCGGGTTGCAGCAGCTGGCCAAAGCGCGTGCGGCGCGCAGCGACATCTCCCCCCAAGCGGGTGCAGCGCTGCTGTGTGGTTCGGCCGCCAAAGGGGTTCTTATGCAGGCACAGCGCGTCCCTGAACGGGTGATTAGCGGCTTGCAGCCCGCTTCGCCCTTTGCACTTCGAACCGGGCTTTTGCTACGCAGTTTTACTTGCCGCTGGTAGGCTGCGCCGCGCTTTGCCGCATTTGCCACAGGATCGCCATCGCCGCCACCGCCAGCAGCGGGATCATGGTCATAATCACCGCATTCCAGCCCTCGGCCGTGCTATTGCCGCTACAGTTCATCAAACCGCCCGAGGCAAAGGACGCGATAGTGATGCTGGCCGCGACGAAAAAGTCGTTCATCCCCTGTGCGCGGCCGCGCTCTGCGGGGCTATGGGCGCTGGTTAAAAGCGTTGTGGCGCCGATAAAGCCGAAATTCCATCCCAGCCCTAAAAGCACAAGTGCGCCATAGAAATTCCCAATGGTAATGCCGTTAAGGCCCGCAATGCAGGCGCCGCCAAGCAGCGCAATACCGCACAGGATAATCCGCTCGACGCCAAAGCGCACAATCAGATGACCGGTGAAAAATGACGGCATAAACATCGCAAGCACATGGGCAGAGACCACATCGGCTGCAGTGTTTTGCGTATATCCGCAGCCCACAATGGCCAGGGGCGTTGCGGTCATCACCAGCGTCATCATCGAATAGCAAATCATCGCTGCCAGCATGGCGGTGGCAATTTTAGGGCTGCGCAGCAATTCAAGAAAGCTGCGCCCACCGCTGCTGGCTGCTGCATCCCGGGCCGGCTTTGGCAGATCGAGAAATACAAACACAAAAGCGCCAAACACATTGAGCGCAATCACCGCCATATAGGCGCCAAGAAAGGGGATGACAAAAGCATCCGAGGTAATCTTGGCCAGTTGCGGGCCGATGATGGCGGCCAAAAGTCCGCCGGCCAAAACATAGGAAATCGCTTTCGGCCGAAACGCATCCGAGGCGGTATCGGTGGCGGCAAAGCGGTAAAACCCCTGGGCGGACATATAAATGCCGGTAAAGAGACTGCCCAGTAAAAACAGCGCAAAGGAATCGTAGTATAGCCCGAAGCTGCCGATAATGGCCCCGATGGCGCCGGCGCCTGCACCAATGAAAAACCCGGCCTTGCGCCCGTAGCGCTGCATGATGCCGGAGATCATTGGCGCGCCGGGGATCGAGCCGATAATAATCACCGATATCGGCAGGGTGGCATAACAGATGTTTTCGGCCAGCGACTGCCCGGCAAGACCTGCCAGAATGAAAATAATCGGCATTTGCGAGCCTAAAATGGCTTGGGCAAAAATAAGCACAGCGACATTGCGTTTGGCCTGTGCATCAGAGGAAAAAATAGTCATTCGAAAAGTGCTAGTGTGAGACCAGGCGAAAGGCAAGCCATCGGGCGAAAAAACATTAACCTGCGATATATCTTAGGGTCAGGATCTCTAAAGCGGGCGAACTTCTAATGTCTCCTTTGAGCCGAAAAGTCCCGGAATGGTTCGATGCGGCTAATGTCCCCTTTACCTCGGCTCGCCCCGCAGCAGCGAATGAATCATTTCGATGTAGCTTTGTCCAAAAACCTGATCTGGGTTTTGATCAAACGAAAAAATGCCGACAATCCAGGGCGGCCCGCTCGGTGCCATCGGACCAAAGGGCAGAGCCGTGACTTTAAGGGCGCCGATCTGCTGCTCAAAGACTGGCACCGCATCGCCACACGCTAGGGCGGATGTGCCCATACCTTCGGATCCGCACTCTATCTCGCCGCAACAATCATATTCTGGTTATTTGCTCTAACCCTAGGTGCACAGGGGCATCGGGGCAGGGTACATTGCTGTACAGTTTTCACCAAGTAAGATAGATCAAAGTCAGGCCCGTGTTTGCGGTCTGGCGTTCTCAAGGCTTTGGGGTGAAATGCACAGCGAAAGAATAATAACCGCACGGGCCTGCGTTTGTGAAGGCGCGCAGTGGCTGGCCGCCAGAGATCCCCGGTTTGCCAAAGCGCTTGAGATGACGGGCACGCTGCCATTGCGGCGGCGGCCGGACGGCTTTGCGCAATTGCTCAGCGCCATCGTAAGCCAGCAGGTCAGCGTGGCTGCAGCCAATGCCATCTGGGGCCGGTTGCGCGATGCACGTCTGACCGGGCCGCGTAAAATCCAATGGGCCAGTGATGAAGCGCTGCGTGCAGCGGGCCTCAGCCGGCAGAAAATCCGCTATGCGCGGGCCTTGGCCGAAGCGCGCATTCACTATTCCGCACTGCGCGAGGCCCCTAGCGATGCGGTTATCGCCACCTTAACGGAAGTGCCGGGGATCGGTGTGTGGACCGCTGAGATTTATGCCATGTTCAGCCTTGGGCGCGCAGATGTGTTTGCCCCCGGTGATCTAGCGCTGCAGGAAGCAGCGCGTATTCTGTTTGAATTGCCCGAGCGGCCAAGTGAACGCGCCCTGCGGCAAATGGCCGAAGACTGGTCGCCTTGGAGAGCGGTTGCAGCGCGGCTGCTCTGGACCTATTACAAAATTGCCAAACAGCGAGAGGGCATTCGATGACACGGATTTTAAATGCAGAGCACCGGGCGCCGGTTTCGGGCAATACACGCTCGGCGGTGGTTTTCATTCATGGCTATGGTGCAAATGGGGCCGATTTGTTGTCCCTTGCCGATCCGCTCGGCGAACATTTGCCCGATACGCTTTTCGTTGCGCCGGATGCGCCGGAAAGCTGTGAAGGTATTCCCATGGGTTATCAGTGGTTTCCCATTCCATGGATCGACGGCTCAAGTTTAGAGGCTTCGCAACGCAGCATGCAGGCCGCCTTTGAAGATCTCAATGCTTTTCTGGATGCGTTGATGGTGGATCATGACCTGTTGCCGGAAAAGGTTGTGCTTTTTGGCTTTTCCCAAGGCACGATGATGAGCCTGCATATCGCACCACGCCGCGAAGACAGCTTTGCCGGCGTGGTCGGGTTTTCCGGGCGATTGGTCGAGCCCGAATTATTAATGGACGATGTGCTCAGCCGCCCGCCTGTACTGCTAATCCATGGGGATCAGGATGAAGTGGTGCCCGTGCAATCGCTGCCCGAGGCGGCCGAAGCTCTGCAAAGTGCCGGTTTTAAGGATGTGTTTGCGCATATCCAAAAAGGCACCGGGCATGGTATCGCGCCTGATGGATTGTCTGTGGCGCTTGCTTTTATGCGCGATAAGCTGGGTCTTTGATCCATAATCGCTTTTCGCGTCATATAGCCGTTACGGAATCACCTTAAAGTCCCTATAAGCCAAGATATCGGGGGTTGTCAGAAGGCATCTGCGATATATAGTAGGCACAATGAAAGGCTAAGACCGTTCCACAAAACAGAGCGAGCAGTAAGGTGAGGTCACGACTTAATGGAAGGCGATTTTAGAACTGAATTTGTGCGTGATCCGTCGGTCTTACGGCAACATCCGGCGCTGGTGCTGAACGCAGATTACCGTCCTTTGTCCTATTATCCTTTATCGCTGTGGTGTTGGCAGGATGCGGTCAAAGCCGCCTTTATGGATCGGGTTGATATTGTCGCGGAATATGATCAATACGTTCACAGTCCGACGACGCGAATAAAAATCCCTTCTGTGGTTGTTTTAAAAGACTATGTAAAACCTCAAAAGCGCGTGGCCTTCACGCGCTTTAATTTATTTTTAAGGGATAGTTTTTGCTGTCAGTACTGCGGCGCACGTGGGGATTTGACCTTTGATCATGTAGTGCCGCGCGCAAGCGGCGGGGTGACCAGTTGGCAAAACGTGGTGGCGGCCTGCAGCCCCTGCAACCTAAAGAAAGGATCAAAAAGCCTGCGCCGCGCGGGGATGAATTTACGCCGCCCGCCGCGCCAGCCAGAAGCTGAAGAGCTGCGCAATGCGGGGCGTCAGTTTCCGCCCAACCACCTGCACGAAAGCTGGATGGATTTCCTTTACTGGGACAGCGAGCTGGACGCTTAATCACTGGCTTCAATTTCTGGTTCAGCGAAGCGGCGCAGATAAAGGTTTTTGCCAATAATCAGCACAAGGCCAAACAGCGCAATGCCAAGCCAGAGCGCGGAAATGCTAATGCTTTGCAAAACGAAGGTCAGCGCCACAATCATGCCTCCGCCAAATCGGAACGACAGGCTAATCAGGCTTTGCATGGTTGACCGGTTCTGATTGTGTGCAAACCGGTTTGTTTGAGTAAATACCGCCGGATAAAGCATGGCGTAGAGCAACATAAAGCCAAGATAAAGCAGCACAAACCCCGCCGCGCGATCCGCCCAGCCCAAGGCGAGCAGGGCGGCCAATAAAAAAACCGGCACTATCCTGACCTGCACGGTGGACGATAGCCTTAGGGCTTTGGCCAGTGGCCCGATCAACATTGATCCGAGCGCGCCCATGATAAAATATCCCGCGGTCATCCAGCCGAAGACAGCATAGGATATATCCGGCACAATCTGCCGCAATCGGGGTTGCCAGAAAAACTCTACCGTGACCAAAGCCAAGCCTGCCATGGCCATCGTGATCAGCAGCTCAAGCACAAAAGGGTTTTGAGCGCTTTGAACCAAGGTTTGCCTAAGCGGGCCGGCGACCGGGTTTTGATCCGGCTGTTGGTCATGGTTTTCACCTTCATAAAATAAACCATAGCTGAGCAGCATCAAAACCAATGCGGAAAAAGCCGCAAAAATCGGGTTCCATTCTGTGCCCGAAATTGCGCCAAGGTCGGGCATGGCGGCGGGAATATATCCCCCTACACTTGCCCCTGCTGCTACCCCTATGCACAGCGCGGCGGACATATGACCGGCGTAGCGTTCAACTTTATCTGCCGCGCCGCGCGCATGCAGCTCTTGCACATACCATGCATCAAGAGAGCCGCTTTGAAGCGCCTGTCCTATCCCGCCCAAAACCGATGCGGCAATGAACATTGGTACCGAATGAAACAGCGACAGCATTGCGAGG